>NZ_KV794791.1:39445-67784 GCF_001808895.1 Corynebacterium sp. HMSC070E08 | reverse complement strand
GATATCAGGTGTCTACCAAACAGGGGTCAGGTCCTATCGCGGACAAAGCCACCTACCACAGGTCATCGACGCCATGTTTAATACAGACCAGCTCGAAGCGGAGTCCAAGCGCCTAGACGAGAAAATCCGCGCTCTTGCCAGCGAGATTGAATCATTGGTTGCAGAAAATCAGCGGGTAGCGCAAGACCAGGACCAATACCTCGCCCGCTACACCCAGCTAGAAGCGCGATACCAGAAAACCCTGGGCCGCAAACAAGCCATCGAGGCCGAGATTGCTGCCAAGAGTGCCAAGGCCACTGCGATCAAAACCGCCTACACCCAGTTGGCCGACAAGCCCATCCAGCATTTTCAACCATCCCAGTGGACAGCGCTTATCGACCATGCCGTTATCGGAGCCAACGAGATCCAGTTCGTCTTCAGAATCGGCACTGAAATCACCGTACCTATTGCTAGCAGGCTGCCAGTTTCTTCCACTTCCTGATTTTGGTGCGAAACGTCGTAAATGGCGCGACGGTGTTGATATGCACCCATTTCCACACCGGCCACGCCGACGGGGTGGAAGAAGCCCACGCACGCTGACCCGAACTAAACAATTCTGATTCGGTTAGACCGCCCACCATTTTGACTATCTCACCAAGCAGGATCTTGAACCTGTCGATCAAATCCTCAGTAGATACCTGCTCCCAGCGTTGGTAGAACGATTCATACAATCCGCCCAGTTGATTCCACTTAAAACCAGGTGCCGGAGTCACCACGTCAAGACCGGCTTGTTCGTCACGTTCCCAGCCGAGCAGTAATTCCATCCAGCCAAGCTGGTAGGCGATCATCTGCCGGGGCGTGCGGTCAACACCGTCAACCAGCCGGTCCCAACCATCGCCAGGAACGCCTACGAACTCGCCGATAAAAAGTTCGCCACGCTTAGTAATCTCTGCGGCTAGTTCATCGCCGGACGCATACGATCTCACCACACACCTCCTCGTGAAACGGCCTTAGGTTTAACGCTTCGTTAGCGCGTTAAACCCTGAATACGCATTTTACTAGGGCAAACAAGATACCCGCTAACGCAAAACCCAAACCCGCTAACGCAAGCGATTTTTCACACCCCCCCCTAAGCGATACTCGCTAACGCAAAAGGGTACTTATCAAATCCGACGTCTAAGTGGAGCCGCCTGCGAGAATCGAACTCGCGACCTTCTCATTACGAGTGAGATGCTCTACCGACTGAGCTAAGGCGGCACGATGCAGTGTGTATATGCACCGCCTGAGAGTTTAGCCTAGGCCTGGGCTGATAAAGAAATCGGGCTATCACCTGTAGTGTGCACGCAGCACACGTGCTGGTTAGCGCGCGCCACAGGCCAGGCGCAGGCGGCCCACCATGCCGTCGAAAGCCACCTGCGGGGTGACGTTCTGCGGCAGCTGCTCGCGGCAGGTGCGGATAGCGGACTGGGCGGCCAGCAAGCCGTCTTCGCTCACGCGCTGGGCAAGTTCGCCCGCCAGGCCCGCGAAGTCCGGGTGGGTCATCTCCACCTCAGCGCCGACTTTCAGCATGAGTGCATCGCGGTAAATACCGGCGAGATCCACGAGGGCGATGTCGAGGCCGTCGGAGATGCGTCGTTTAGCGCGCTTCTTGTGGAGCTCTTCCATATCCTTCAGCGCACTGCGGGCGTCGCGCTGCGCCTTCGTCGCGCCCTTGCCCTTAGCGCCGACGCCGAAGGATTGTTCAATCTTGGAGCGCTCCGCCTCCTCCGCCGCCGCGTGGGAGTCCTTGGCTTCCTTCTCAATAAACTTCAGCAGCGCTGTGACGGACTGAAAGGCCTGGGAGCCGTGGAAGACATCCTCGGCCAGGTTGATGGCCATGGCGCGGCGCTTCTGCGCGGCGGGGTCGTTGACCAGGTGCCGCGCACGGCCCACGTGGCGCAGGGTGGTCACGGCGGCCAGGCGCGCGTCATCCTCGGTAGCACCTTCGGCGACGAGCTGCTTGACGACGCCCTCCACACTCGGCGCCGGGATATACAGGTGCCGGCAGCGCGAGCGCAGCGTGACCGAGAAGTCCTCCGGGTCCTCCGAGGGCGCCACCATGATGATGACGGTGCGCTCCGGGGGCTCCTCCACGGTTTTGAGCAACGCGTTGGCGGCCTCGTTGCGCAGGCGGTCGGCCTTGTTGAAGATGACCACGCGCCACGGCGCCACGCTAGGCAGGCTGGCCGCGCGCCCGATAACCTCGCGGGCTTCACCGACGGTGATGAACTGCTCCTGCGGGTCCACGTAAACCAAGTCGGTGTGCTCCTGCTTGGCCAAGACGCTCTGGCAGGAGGGACAGCGCCCGCAACCGGGGTTGCCGTTCTCGTCGGCGGACGTGCACATGAGTGCTGCGGCGAAGCATTGCGCGGCCAGCGAGCGGCCGGCACCGGGAGGACCGGTAAAAAGCCAAGAGTGGCTCATCGCCCGCGGGTCGCCCTCACCGTGTGCCGCGCGGGCAGCACTGAGGATGGTGTGGGCGACGGAGGGGGCGTCGGCAAGCCTTTCTGCAACGCTTGATGTATTCACTCGCCCTAGCCTACTGGGATAACTAAAGTGAGTAATCATGAATAGACTGATGCGTGGCGCCCGCTGGTTATGGGGTACTCAATGGCCGATGTACGCCGCGCTCGTCCTTGGCTCCAACATCATCGGTGCCATTGCGATCATGACCTTCGTGGTCTTCTTTCTGCCCATGCCGGAGATCTCCGACTTCATCGCCCACACGCCCCATCTGTGGACCTATGGCACGTTATTCGTGACCTTCGCTGTCATCATTGGCATCGCGGTGACCCTGCGGCTGTTCCGGCCGGTGTTGGACTGGCAGCGCAGCCCCGATGATCATGACCCCAACATGGTGCGCAACTTAGTCCTGCGCATCCCGCTCTACCAAGCCGGGGTGGCCGCGGGTGTCTGGCTGGTGGGCATCCTTTTGGCGGTGATACTTGCGGGCCAGCACTCGGCGCGGCTGGCCATCGTCGTAGGCGTTTCTGCGACTTTGGCCGGCGGCCTCATCGTGCTCTTGACCTACCTGCAGGCGGAGCGCCTCGTGCGCCCCGTGGCGGCGGAGGCCGTGGCACGCCGCTTCGAGGATTCCACCCTGGAGCCGCCGATTAAGTACCGGCTGCTTTCCACGTGGCTCATGACCTCCGGCATCCCGCTCATCGGCATCATCTTGGTGCACCTGGGCCAGAAGATGGGGATGTTCACCGCCGATACCGCCGATATCATCCCCGCCATCATCGCACTGAGCATCACGGCGCTGGGCACGGGGCTTATCGGCACCATGTTCGCCATGATGAGCGTGGTGGATCCGATCCTGGAGCTGCAGGACGCCATCAACCGCGTGCGCCGCGGCGAGAGTGACGTCCAGGTGGACATCTACGACGGCTCCGAGCTCGGCGTTCTCCAGGCCGGCTTCAACGAGATGATGCGCGGCCTGCGTGAGCGCCAGCGCGTGCGCGATATCTTCGGCCGCTATGTCGGCACTGAGGTGGCACAGCGCGCCTTGGAGGAGCGCCCGGAGCTGGGCGGCGAAGACCGCAAGGTGGCTGTGCTGTTTATCGACGTCATCGGTTCCACCACCTTCGCTGTCAACCACACCCCGGAGGAGGTCGTGGAGGAGCTCAACAAGTTCTTCGAGCACGTCGTTGAGGTGGTGCACCGCAACAAGGGCATCATCAACAAGTTCCAGGGTGATGCCGCCTTGGCCGTCTTCGGTGCCCCGCTGACGGTCTACGACGCCAACTCCATGGCCTTGCAGGCCGCCCGTGAATTGCGCCAGGAACTGCGCGGGCTGCGGCTGCAGGCAGGCATCGGCGTGGCCGCGGGCCACGTGGTGGCCGGCCACATTGGTGGCGCGGATCGCTTTGAGTACACCGTTATTGGTGATGCCGTCAATGAGGCTGCACGCCTGACCGAGCTGGCCAAGGACACACCCGGCCAGGTGCTCACCAACTCCGCCACGCTACGCGGCGCTAACGAGGCCGAGCAGGCGCGCTGGACGCTGATGAAGTCTATCGAGCTGCGCGGGCGTCGTCGCATGACGCAACTGGCGCGCCCGATTCGCCCGACCCTGGCGGAGCGTGCCCTCGGATAAATAAGTCTTTGTGATTCTGGTAGCTTCGGGGCCATGCTCCAACAGCCACATCAGCCCCATCCGCCACGTCAGAATTCGAGTCCTCGCCTCCTCGTCCCCGACGTCGCCCGCGGCATGGCCCTGCTGGGCATTGCGCTGGCAAACGTCTGCACCGCGTGGATTATGAACGACGGCGATGGCCCCGATGCTTATTTCGGTGGCGTCGAGTCCCTCACGGACAAAATCTACGTGGTCTTTTCCGCCATGTTCATCCACGTGCGTGGCCTGCCGATGTTCTCCACGCTCTTAGGTTTTGGCGTGGGGCTTATTGCGATGAGCTTGTGGCGGCGAGGTTTCCCGCTTCGCCGCGCACAGGCCGTGCTGGCAAAACGCTATGGCTTTCTCGCCCTGTTCGGCGTCTTGCACTGCCTTTTCCTCTTTTCCGGCGACATCATGATCCTCTATGGCGCGATGGGCATGCTCATCGCACTGCTGCTTTCTTTCACCGACAAGCTCCTCATGCGCGTGGCCTACGGGCTCTGTGCGCTGCTGGTTGTGTCGGGCATCGGAATGGGTATTGGGGCCGCGTTCATCGATACCTCAGAATTCGATTTCAGCGGTTTTAGTGCCGCCGAATCCTACTGGGAGCTGCTGGGTGAACAAGCCATCATGGTCTGCGCCCAAGCTTTTTCCGTTCCCCTGACGGGAGCCTTGGTCCTTCCGGTGATGCTCGTAGGTTTCGTGTGGGCGCGCCGCGGAACCTTAGCCGGGGGCCATCGGCGCGAGCTGTGGGCGTGGACCCTTTTGGCCCTAGCCATCATCCTTTTCCTCGGCCTGCCCTGGGGCTTGTCGACGATTGGGGTGCTGGACCCAGCTCTGGCGGAACCCCTCAACGCAGCAAATAGCTGCATCGGCATGCTCACCGGGCCGGGCATCGTGGCGGCGGCGACACTTGCCCTAGAACCGCTGCAACGCCGTGGTGCGCGCCCGTGGTTCCTGTGGCCACTCATCGCGCTCGGTAAGCGCTCCATGACCGGCTACGTGCTGCAGTCCGTGTTCTTCCTGGCGCTGGTCTACCCCTTCACCCTCAACATTGGCCCCGAGTTCAGCGCCGCGGGCCAGGCAGCGCTGGCCGCCGGAGTGTGGCTGGCCACACTCCTCATCGCCTGCGCGCTCGAGGCCGCAGGCAAGCCCGGGCCCTTCGAATGGGTGCACCGCCGCTTGTCTTATGGCACGACGATGCGCCCGGAATTAGGTGCTGCGTCTAGCCCCGCGCCAGCCCATCCACCAGCAGCACCAGGCCTACCGTCTGGGCCGCCGACTGCGCCGCATCCAGGACTCGGCCACGCAGGCCCGCATCCTGGCGCTGCTCAGCCGGGTTCAGGACCGTCAGCGCCTCAGAGGCCAGAAGCAGGTTAGCACCGTGGCTCAGCCCCTGCGTGGCTTGGTCTGCGCGGAGCTTCTCATCACCTGCTAGCGCGGAGAGCGCAGCCGCCGGGATTCCAGCAACAGCCGTGGCAAGGCGCTCGCCACGGCTGCGGGCTAGTGCAACGCCCGCGGCCCACGCCCCGGCGCGCAGGCCCCAGCCGGCCGCGTCGTTGCGCGCGCCGCGCAGCGCCCACGCGAAGAAAGCGTATTGCACGCTCACGCAGGTTACGCCGAACGTTGTTGGCTCACCGCGCTTGGCGGCTTGGCCCAGGGACGCGGCGATGAGCCCCACTCGGGTCTCCGGTGCGCAGTCCGAGCGCAAGGCCAGCAGCACGGGTACAGCGGCGGTCGTGGCCGTACCGAGCGTGCGCCACTTAAACAGGCGTGACCAGACAGCAGTCTCCCCCGCAGCAAGCGCACCGAGGGTGAAGTGATCGCGGCCAGTAAAGGCCGGGCCCGCCGCACCCAGGAGGGCCTCCGTGCCCTCCTGGGTGCGGGCCACCATGTCGCGGGCGAAGCTGGTCTTCATATTCGGCTACTTCCTGCGCGATCCGGCCTTGACCACGTTCTTGGTGCCCGGCGAAGGTTTCTTCGTGGCCTTCTTGGTCGACTTTTTCGTAGCCTTCTTGGTCGATTTCTTAGTCGACTTCTTGGTGCTCTTCTTCGTCGACTTCTTAGCCCCACCGTTCGCGGCATCCTTGGCGCGACGCTCGGAAAGGAGCTCGTTCGCGCGGGCGTCGGTAAGCTGCTCCGGATCGTCGCCGCGGCGCAGCGAGGCATTCGTCGTGCCGTCGGTGACGTACGGGCCAAAGCGACCGTCCTTGACCGTCATCGGCTTACCGGAGACGTCGTTATCACCCAGCTGCTTAATCGGCGGCTGCGCGGCCGCACGGCCGCGGCGCTTCGGCTCCGCGTAGATGCGACGCGCCTCATCCAAGGTGATGGAGAAGATCTGCTCCTCCTTGGCCAAGGAACGCGAATCCTTGCCCTTCTTCAGGTACGGGCCATAGCGGCCGTTCTGCGCGGTGATGACCTCGCCGTCCGAGGGGTCCACGCCCACCTCACGCGGCAGGCTCAACAACTTGAGTGCTTCCTCCAGCGTGACGCTGGACGGCTCCATCGAGGCAAAGAGCGAGGCCGTGCCCGGCTTCAGCTTCTCCTCAACGTACTCAGCAATGCGCTTTTCCTTCTGTTTCGCCGCGGTCTTGGTCTCCCAGTTCTTGGCGCGCTTGCCCTCGGCCGCGCGCTGGGCGTCCTCCGCAGCGCGCTCTTCCTTAACGATCTCCTCGGCCTCGGCCTCGGCCTTCTCGCGCTCATCGTCACGCACCTGCTCGGTCACGTAGGGGCCGAAGCGGCCCTCCTTGGCCACGATGGTGCGGCCATTCTCCGGGTTCTGGCCCAGCTCGCGCCCGCCCTGCGGGGTGGCGAAGAGCTTCTCCGCCAAAGCTTCATTGAGCTCATCCGGGGTGACCGTCTCCGAGAGGTTGGCGCGCTGGTACTCCACCGTGCCATCCTCGTTGGTGCCCACGGCGCGCTCGATATACGGCCCATAGCGGCCCACGCGCACGAAGACATCGCGGCCCTCCGCGTCGGTGTAGAGACGCAGCGAGTTGACCTGGCGGGCGTCGATGGCCTCCAGGTTGATGTCCACCAGGGACTTCAGGCCGCCGTGGCGGGCGATGGATGCGGCCTTCCGCTCGCCGGCCTCCGTGTTTCCGAAGTAGAAGTTATTCAGCCAATCCGTGCCGTTCTCCGAGCCGGCCGCAATGGCATCGAGCTCATCCTCCATGGAGGAGGTGAAGTCATAGTCCACCAGCTCGGTGAAGTTATTCTCCAGCAGGCCCACCACCGCGAAGGCAACCCACGAGGGCACCAGCGCGTTGCCGCGGGAGAGCACGTAGCCGCGGTCCTGGATGGTCTTGATGATGGAGGCGTACGTCGACGGGCGCCCAATGCCCAAATCTTCCATCTTCTTAACCAAGCTGGCCTCGGTGTAGCGCGCCGGCGGGTTGGTGGAGTGGCCGTCGGCAGTAACCGCGGACGTTGTCAGCGTGTCGCCCTCGTTGAGGTGCGGCAGGCGCGACTCTTCCTTCGACCCCTTCGCCGCCACGTCCTCGTAGGCCTTGAGGAAGCCCGGGAAGGTAATCGTGCGGCCGGTGGCGGAGAAGTCGGCGTCGTGGCCGCCGGCGTTGACGGTCGCAGTCACCTTCATCGAGGTTCCCTTGGCATCGGCCATCTGGGAGGCGACGGTGCGCTTCCAAATCAGCTCGTAGAGCTTGTACTCCTCGGCGTCGAGCTGCCCGGCCAGCTGGCCCGGGGTGGCAAAACGCTCACCGGCGGGACGGATGGCCTCGTGGGCCTCCTGGGAGTTCTTCACCTTACGGTCGTAAGTGCGCGGCCCGTCGGCCACAAACTCGGCGCCGAAAATGGACGTCGCCGCCTCACGTGCCGCGTCCAGGCCCTGCTTGGACAGGGAGGGCGAGTCGGAACGCATATAGGTAATGTGGCCGTTCTCGTAGAGGCGCTGCGCAATGCGCATCGTGCGCTCCGAGGTGTAGTGCAGGCGCCGGCCGGCCTCCTGCTGCAGAGTCGACGTCATAAACGGCGCGGAAGGCTTGCGCGAATAGGGCTTGTGCTCGACGCTAGCCACGGTCATGGTGGAGCCTTCCAGCGCGCTGGCCAGCTGCTCCGCCTGGGCCTGCTTGACGACGACCACCTCGTCGCTCTTCAGCTGACCCCTATCGTTGAAGTCGCGGCCCGCGGCCACGCGTTTGCCGTCGAGGGCGCTCAGGCGTGCGTCGAAATCCGGCGTGGACGTCAGCGTTGCCGTGAGATCCCAGTACTCGGCGGGGATGAACGCCATGCGCTCGCGCTCGCGCTCGACGATGACGCGGGTGGCCACGGACTGCACGCGGCCAGCCGACAGGCGCGGCATAACCTTCTTCCACAGCACCGGGGAGACCTCGTAGCCGTAGAGGCGGTCGAGAATGCGGCGGGTTTCCTGGGCGTCGATGAGGTTTTCATCGAGCTCACGGGTGTTTTCCGCGGCCTCCAGGATGGCGGACTTGGTGATCTCGTTGAAGACCATGCGGCGCACCGGCACCTTGGGCTTGAGTACTTCCAGCAGGTGCCAGGCAATGGCCTCGCCCTCGCGGTCGGGGTCTGTTGCGAGGTAGAGCTGATCGCACTGCTTCAGCTTGGCCTTGAGGTCAGCGACCTTCTTCTTCTTGTCCTGGCTGATGACGTAGAGCGGGGTGAAGTTATCCTCCGGGTTCACACCGAGGCGCGCCCAGGATTCCTTCTTATATTTGGCGGGGACGTCGGCAGCGCCGCGGGGAAGGTCCCGGATGTGGCCGACGGAGGCCTCAACAATGTACTTATCGCCGAGGTAAGGCTGAATCTTCTTCGCCTTGGTTGCTGACTCGACGATGACCAGGGTCTTCCCCGGGCCGGTAGCTTCTGCCACTTCGACTTCATCCCTTCCGATGGCTAGTCCTCTGCTGGGCAATTGCCCCTAGAGTACACAGATAGAGGTTCACTCTAGTTATTCAGGCCAGTACACGTCCACACAACAGGGGGTCTATACTGGCCGTCCGAGGATTCGCCTCACAGCACACAACCGGGAGACAGCGTGATTGCGTCTATTACTGCATGGTTCGAGGTCATCATGGCCACACAGTGGATTTATCCGCTGGTGGGCTCGCTGATTTTCCTCGACTGCTTCTTCCCCGTTTTGCCTTCAGAGGTTCCCCTCAACATGGTGGGCGCCTGGTCTGGTTCCCAAGGATTCCCCCACCTCCCCACCATGTTTTTCGTCGCCATGGTTGCCGCCATTTTGGGGGATAACTTGTGCTTCCTCCTAGGAACCCGGCTCATTGCTCTTATTAATAGAGCCCAAAAGGGCACGAAGGCTTATGACGCCTTGACGTGGGTCAAGCGCAACATTCGACGCAGCGGCGGCGCGGCCATCATCATTGCGCGTTTCATCCCCTCGGCCCGGCTCTTCATGACGATTCTGCTGGGTTCCATGCGCTACCCGTGGGTACTGTTTTTCTTCTTCGACACCATCGGCGTCCTGCTGTGGGTGGCACAGGCTCTAGCCATTGGTTATCTCGGCGGCGTGGCCTTCTCCGGCTCGCCGGCAATAGCCATGCTCATTTCCATCATCGCCGCCGTCATCATCGGCTACGGCCTGCAGAAGGGACAGAATAAGCTGCTGGAGTGGTGGGATACCCGGCGCGGCTATGCCGAATCCCCCTAAACCACCTCGACGTTGGTGGCCTGCTGGCCTTTAGCGTCTTCCCCAATCTCAAAGGAGACGCGCTGGTTATCTTCGAGGGTGCGGAAGCCGGTTCCTTGGATTTCGGTGTAGTGCACGAAGATGTCGCCGGAGCCGTCCTCCTGCTCAATGAAGCCGTAGCCTTTTTCGGCGTTGAAGAACTTGACGGTACCGTATGCCATGATGAGTTGTCCTTTGCGGAAATAAATTAATGCAAACTAGTGCACTAGTGTGCCACGTTTGGACACCTGCAGCAGATTAGTGGAGGCAAGCGTGAGTGAGAACCCTCTGGGTGAGGAGCTCGTCGAGCACCTCGTTGAGCGTTTCCCCGAGTCCGAGCTAACGCACTCCACCACCCTGCCCGCCCAGCCAGCGAGCTATGCCGAGTGGCCCGAGTGGGTCCTGCCGGAGTTGCGGGCGGCGTTGGAGGAGCAAGGCGTCGCCAAGCTCTATGCCCACCAGGTCGCCGTGGCACAGGCCGCGTGGGAGGGGCGCGATGTGGTGGTCTCCACCGGCACGAGTTCCGGAAAGTCCCTGGGTTATCGTCTGCCCATCCTGTCCCGCCTGGCGGAGGACCCGACCGCGTGCGCGCTCTACATCACGCCGACGAAGGCGCTGGGTTCGGACCAGCTGCGCACGGTGCTCGAGCTCACGCAGAGCATCGCTGCGCTTCACGACGTCCACCCCGCCCCCTACGACGGCGATACCCCCACCGAAGCGCGCGCCGGCATCCGCGATCAGGCGCGGTTCATCTTTTCCAACCCGGACATGATTCATTCTTCTCTGCTGGGCGCGCACCAGCGGTGGGCGCGGGTGCTGCGGCACTTGAAGTTCATCGTGATTGATGAGGCGCATGCCTACCGCGGGGTTTTCGGGGCGAACGTGGCACTCGTGGTGCGGCGTTTGCTGCGGCTGTGCGCACACTACGGTTCGCGGCCGGTGGTTATTGCGGCTTCGGCGACCATGCGGGATCCCGCCCGGCATGCCGCGCGGCTGACGGGGCGCGAGTTTCTCCCTGTAACCGAGGATGGCGCGCCGACGGGTGCGCGGACGGTCGCGCTGTGGGAGCCGGGCTTCATGGAGGGTATCGAGGGACAAAACGGCGCTCCTGTGCGCCGCGCCGCCACGACGGAAGCGGCCTGGATGATGGCCGCGCTGGTGGCGCAAGGTGCTCGGACGTTGACCTTTGTGCGCTCACGGCGCGCGGCGGAGACCACAGCGCTGCGGGCAGCAGAGGAGCTCTCCGGGAGGCTGGGCCGGCCGGATTTCGCGCGCCGGATTGCCGCCTACCGCGCGGGGTATCTGGCCGAGGACCGCCGCGCGCTGGAGCAGGCACTGGATGATGGCTCCCTGCTCGGCGTGGCCACCACCTCGGCTTTGGAGCTGGGCATCGACGTCGGCGGACTGGATGCCGTGGTCACTGCTGGGTTCCCGGGTACGGTTGCTAGCTTCTGGCAGCAGGCCGGGCGCGCGGGCCGCCGTGGCCAGGGCTCGCTGGTGGTGTTGGTGGCCCGCGATGAACCGATGGACACCTACCTGGTTCACCACCCAGAGGCATTGTTGGGCCGACCGGTGGAGGCCAGCGTGTTCAACCCCGCCAACCCCTACATCCTGGCCGGGCACGTGTACTGCGCGGCGGTGGAGAAGCCGCTGACAGATGCCGACGTAGCCGCCTTCCGCGCCGAAGCCGTGGTCCACGACCTAGCCCAGCAGGGCCTGCTGCGCCGGCGCCCGCAGGGCTGGTTCGCCGCTCCCCTGCCGGCTGGCTCCAGCGAGCTCACCCCGGAGACCGCTCACACGGCCGTCTCGCTGCGGGGTGGCTCGGGCGAGGAGGTCATGATTGTGGATTCCTCCGACGGCCGCCTGCTCGGCACCATCGATTCAGCCCGCGCGGTGAGCCAGGTGCATCCCGGCGCGGTGTACCTGCACCGTGGTGAGAGCTTCGTCATCGAGGAACTTCACCTCGGCGGCGCTGGTGGCGCAGCTCCCGCCGAACCGGGAGTGGCACTCGCCGTACCGAAGACGCCGGACTACACCACGCAGCCGAAGTCCACGACGGACATCCGCATCCTGCGCGAAGCCGATGACCTGGTGAACTACGCCCCCGGCCTGTGGGTGGCCAGCCTGGAGGTCGAGGTGACCGACAAAGTCACCGGCTACCAGGTACGGCTTCCCGATGGCTCCGTGGGCGAGGATATCCCCCTTGACCTGCCGGAGCAGCGCCTGGTGACCCGAGCGGTGGCCTACACCATCGATCCGCTGGCACTCGCAGCGATGGGAGTCACCGCCGGGCGCACCCCGGGCACCCTCCATGCGGCCGAGCACGCCGCCATTGGGTTGCTGCCGCTCATTGCCACCTGCGACCGCTGGGACATCGGCGGCGTGTCCACCGCGCAGCACGCCGATACGGGCTTGCCCACGGTCTTCGTCTACGACGGCCACCCCGGCGGCGCCGGCTTCGCCGAGGAAGGTTTCCGCCGATTCCCCGAGTGGATCAAGGCCACCTTTGAGGCCGTGCGCTCCTGCCCCTGCGAGTCCGGCTGCCCGTCGTGCGTGCAATCCCCCAAATGCGGCAACGGCAACAACCCACTGGACAAGGCAGGCGCTGTGGCACTGCTCGGCGCGCTGGTAACCATGACCTCTTAGACCGGACCGGCGCGGGCGATGGCGCTGCGCCCGCGCATCTGGGCGGTCACCTCAACGTCGCTCCCATCGATGACGCAGGAGCCGAGTTCCGCGCCGTTGAGCGCGGCAATCTCCTCAGCCTTCGTGCAGGCGTCCCTGCCCTTGGCCACCTCCCACGCGCCGGCCACCGCGGCCAGATCCGCCGCCACCTGCGCTTCGTGCCGTGCCACAACGAGCGAAGCAACCGCCGCAACCGCCAGCAACAGAGAAGCCACTGCGGCGATGATCCCGGCGGTGACGACAGTGGCATAGCCCTCCTCGCCCGCCGGGATCCTTCCCCAGCTGCGCTGATGACGACTCATGGCTGCGCCCCTGCGGCCCCACCGGCTGCCATCTCCGCGGGAAACACCGCCTGCGCGTGCATGGTCCCCAGCGGTGCCGGCACGGCGGCCTCAGCGGTTATAAGCCCAGAGCCTTCGCTCACGGTCACCGTCACTCCATCGCGCTGAAAGTCCACGCCGATGGCGGCGGAGCGAGCTGCAGCGCCTGCGGCGTCAACGGCAGCGAGGTGGGCCGACAACGTGGCGATGCCACCCACGATTCCCGCGGCGACGATGACGAGCGCGGACAGCGACAGAGCCGCCTCGATGGTGACGGAGCCGGCGTCATCAAGCGCGCGCATTAGCCTGGGGTGTTAGACAGGGCGTCGGTGATGATGGACGTAATGGCGCTGGTAACTTCGCCGCCATTGACCACGGCATAGAGAACCGCGGCAAGCGCTGCGGCCGCGAGCGAACCCATAGCATATTCAATCGTGGACATCCCATCATCATTAGCTAATAGTGACTGGTAGTTTACCTTTTTCTGCATGGTTAACCTATCTTTCTTTCCTGTGTTTGTGTAGGTTGCGTGTGCTGAGTTGGTGAGTGGTTAGTTGAACGGTTGGTTGTATGTGCTGACTTAGAAGAGTTGCTGGCCCAAGCTGATGAGAACAGGTATCAACCCAAGGACCAGGAAAGCGGGAAGGAAGCACACTGCCAGCGGCGCTGCGATGAACACACCAGCGCGCTCCGCCCGCGCGGTCGCTTGTGCCGAAGCTTCGGCACGCAGCTGCGCCACCAACCGGTGGCACCCAGTTGCCATGGCTGCGCCCGATTCGCCGGACAGCTGCGTAAGCCGCACCAGCTCTTCCAAATACGGCTGGCTGGCCAACGCCGACCACGCGGTACCCATGGGAACCCCCACCCCGATAAGCGCCGCTGCCTCTGACCACCGCGGCGAGGCTTCAGCGACAGCTAGCACGGCACTGCGCGTGGAGAGACCGGCCTCCAGGCACGCGGCGAAGAGCTCCAGGTCGCTGGCGGCATCGAGCGCACTATAGTCCGCCGCTGGACCATCGCGCGGCGTCTTCGGACGCGGTGTGCGTGAGCCCGACTGCGCGATCCGCCCGGACGGTGCGGAAACGGTAACAGCGAGTGCCGCGGCCATTAATGCAGCGGAGACATAAGTCAAGACCATCACTGCGCCGCCTTCCGCAGAATGAGGCGTGACCAGGCAAAGCCGGCGCAGACGAGGGCCACGCCGACGTCGAGAAGCACGCCCCCAAGGCCACCGCCGAGCAAGAACCCTAGGGAATCCGCGCCCATCGCCCCGCCCATAAGGATGCCCGCCAGTGGCAGGCACGCCAGGATGACCGCGGTGGCCTGTGGCCCTTGTAAGGAGGCGGCGGTCTCACCGGCATGGCGGCGCGCAGTATCCAGCTGGCTTTGGGCCTGCTCGATGAGGTTCGCCAACGCCACGCCATGACGCCCCGAGAGCGTGAGCAGCGCTGCATAGCGCGCAACCTCCGGTGCATTGAGAGCAACCGCAGGTGAGCCGCCTTGTGCTGCGAGACCCGCGGCCGTGCTCAACGCAGCGCGGAGATTCTCCGGAGTGGAGTCAGGAAGGGCATCTGCACCCCGACGCAACGCCCCCGCCGTTGTCGATCCTGCTCTTAGCTCAGCGGCAACCGAACCAAAGTAGGAAGCGAGCGCCTCCGCGCCATGACGCTCGCGCCGGGCTGCTGCCAGATCATTGGCAAACCACAGCGCACAAGCCACAATGCAGCCCACCGCCACCACAACAGTGGGCCTGCCGAAGAAGACACAGCACCCGACCCCGAGAAACACCGCCGCAGGCGCCAGCGAACGCGACTTCGGCGATTCCAACCGCGCCACCGAAGCAGGCTGCGAGAGCAAACACGCTGCCGCGAGGAATAACCACACCATGGTTCCACCCCCAGCCGCGAACACAGCTGCGCAAACCCGGGAAGCGGACCATCTTCGGCCGTCCACACCAGCTGAGGTATAACCGGGTTTCCCTCCAACACGCCGAGGTGCGCGAGACGCCGCCCCTGTGGCGTGCGTTCCATCCCGAGGACCACGTGCACAGCGGCCGCCAACTGCGAGTGCAGCGCCACGCGGTCGAGTCCTCCCAGCGCGGCGAGGGCCTCCATGCGGGCGGGCACTTCGTCAACAGAGTTAGCGTGCACGGTGCCCGCGCCACCATCGTGTCCTGTGTTGAGTGCAGCCAACAACTCCACCACTTCCGCGCCGCGGATCTCACCGACCACGATGCGGTCTGGGCGCATGCGCAGCGCTTGGCGCAGCAGGAGCGACATGGAAATCTCGCCGCGTCCTTCTGCATTGGCCCGGCGCGATACCAAGGTCACCACGTGCGGGTGATTCGGGGAAAGCTCCGGGGTGTCCTCGATGATGAGCAAGCGCTCGGTGGCGGGCACGCACCCCAGCAAGGCGGCGAGCAACGTCGTTTTGCCTGAGCCTGTCCCACCAGTGACCAGGAAGGACGCCCGCCGCTCAACGACGGCGCGCAGGACGTGCTCCAGGCTGGAATCAATGCTGCCATTAGCTATCAGTTCCTCCAGGCTGGTTTGCGCTTGGCGCAGCACGCGGAGGCTGATACAGGTTCCGCTTGCCGAAGGAGGAGCAAGCAACGCGTGGAGGCGAATTCTCGTGCCATCGGGGCGGGTCAGGCGCCCATCGGCAAAAGGTTGCGCATCATCCAACCGCACGCCCGCCACCGCAGCCAGCCGGGTGGCCAGCTGGCGCACCTCGGCGTCGTCGGCGAAGCCAATATCGCGTGGCTGCAGGCCCTGCCCGCAATCAACGAAACAGGAATCGGGGCCGTTGACAACAACATCGGTCAACCCCGGCAGTGACAGGACCGGCTCCAGTAGCCCCAAGCCCACGGAATCGTGGCGCAGGCGCTGCAAAAGGTCGAGCACATCGACATCACTGATGACACCGGCTTCCTGGCGAATGCGCCGCGCCAAAGCAGGAGCGTCGTGGGCCAGCTGCGGCTCGGCGGCCACGATAGTGCGCATCGTATCGATCAGGTTCATGCCACGACCTCCCACATCTGGCGCGCGGCACGCGTAAGGGCTCGGGGCAGCTGGCGCGGCAGCCCACTGGTTTCCACCGTGCGGGTCAGACCACGGATCGTCGGCAACTCAGCGATGGGGTCTGCATGAGTCACCGTGGCGATGTCGCTGGTGTCCAGACCCGCCCACTGGCGGTTGCGCACGACGACGGAGCATTCCTGCGGCCGGGCGCGAAGTTCTGCTACCAGCTGCGCGCAGGCGGCGGCCGCACGTACCTCAGCGGCGGTCAGCACCACCACGTGATCCGCCGCATCGGGGATATCCCACGGCGGGCAGTCCACCACCACGGTCCCCGGGTATAAACACGCAGCTTGCATGATGGCCGCGCGCCGGGTCGCGGTCATCTCAACCACCTCCGCGTTGGCAGACCTCGCCGCTGAGAGAACCGCGATGCCATCCGGAGTGGTGGGCAAAGCACGGACAAGGTCTGCTGCATCAACCGAACCGGTCCCCGCAGCGAGATCCGGCCACCGCGCCCCAGGCTTGTTCTCAATGCCGGTGAGCAAGTCGAGGCCGCCGGAATAAGGGCTCGCATCAACCAGGAGGTCCGCGCCTGCCTCGCGGGCCAGCGCCACCGCCACCGTCGAGGCACCCAGGCCCCCAGCGGACCCGGTCACCGCCAGGGTTAAACCAGTGGACACGGTGGTCTCAGGGGTAGCGTCCGCGGCTAATGCGCCCAGGAGTTCTTTTGATTGGGCTGGAACGATGAAGGCGGCAGTCGCGCGGCAGCAGAGTGCGGCCTCATAATCGATCGGCCCCGGATCCAAGGCCAGGAAATACACACGCGGATGCCCCGCCACGAGCCGGGCCGTCAGTGCATCGGCCAAGACGGCATCCGCCTTGGGCAAGTGCCGGGAGAAGTCCCGCGGGTCCTCCACGGTGCTTATTTCCGCAGTACTGGCGGCGGCTGCGGATGCTGCCTCGGCTCGCAGCGTGGAATCCCCAACAGCGATAACTAGGTGAAACGTGCTCATGCCTGAAGCATGCGCGAGCACCCCAACCGCGCGCTAGGACTTCCTCACCACCTGTGAATAACTTCGCCATTATGGCGTCTTTTGCCCCTGTTTTGCTGACGTTTAAACAAAATTACCGGGGCTCAAGTACCGAAAATTCACAGGGAACCCGTGTTTCCACGACCACTAGAACCCGCCCTTAAGGATCAAAAGCAAATACCCCCGAGCCACGCTCGAGGGTATCGCAATAAGTGCGGTAGATAATGGCTTGGTTAGCCATCAAACTCGGGTGGTGAGTCTGAGACTCGGCCCGAGGGGCGCTTGCTTTTAGCCTGCGGCTATGGCGTTCAGCGCCTCACTTAAGAGTATCGTTGGCGCTTCAATTCTGTCAATGACCTCTCATGGCTTGTCTCAATCTTCAAAAGTGATGTACGGCAGTCACTGAAGTGACTCTCACCTAATGCAGCCGCAATACCTTTCGAAAGCCTGGCCTTTGGCGAACGATCTTCCAAGAAGGCCTCCAAACCCACGTCTTCGATCTTCTTTCGCGCATGGAAAACCGAACTAGCTAGCAAATCCGCCACCTGCAGAGCCGGACACGTCCGAGAATCCAGGCTAACCGCCGTTGCAAACCGCTTATTTCCAAATCTCTGATTGAGAGAATTCACCAGCGCATCTCCATAGGAAACCCCGACAGGAACATCAATGTGATCAAGCAGCACCACCCCAACCTCACGCCGAGTAACCAACCCCCCGTAACAGCCGATCTGTCGCGAACAAATGCCCCTGCCACTGTTCTCGGCTACTCCATGGATCAAAATGTCTCTTGTCCAGAACAAAAGCACCAAACGAGCAGCCCGCGTTTACCGCTGTTTGAAAAATCTCCAGCAAAACAGGTCCAGAGTGTTTAGTGACTTTCGAAAACTTAATCTCGTCAGCCTTTGTGAAGTTGTGCTGCTCACGACATGCCTTAATCTCTCTCGAAAGGAAATCAGGATCCCCCGTTCGAACAGCCGCAACAACAAAATACTTCCCTAAAGTTCCTTTACTCCCCTGCTTCATCAACAAAGTAGACGGTGCTTTCTGTAGCAAGTGGCAAACTCACTTGAGGGGGAACGGAACCTCCTCGGCGAGAGGAAGAATTTGAACGATAGCCTGTCACGACTGAGATTATATCGCCACGCCAGGACATTAAATACGAACAGTTTGATGGCGGAAAAATTAAAAAGGTGATGGCCCGCGCCTCGGGGGGTGTGCGCGGGCCATCGGTAACCCGGCATCGGGGGGGTGCGCCGGGGCAGGCCGCACTGTATATCGGGGCCTTGCACATCACATTATGACATGCGAGGGAACAGATGACAACAGCGAGCGACAACATTCCTTGAGATCCCTAACACCGTGCCGACGCACTCCCGGTTCTGCCTGCTAAGAGGCTACGATGAGCAGGGTAACTCGCACAATGACGGCAGGCCTTCCTCGATGACCGGTACCCCTTTTCCCACTGACGGCGCCACCCGCGCGGCCGCGTTCTTCGACTTGGACAAAACGATCATTGCCACATCCTCGGCCTATGCCTTCGGCCGCGAATTCATGCACAACGGGCTCATCACGCATGCGGAAGCACTACAGCTGTCTTTAGCCAAGGCCAGCTATATGCTCGCCGGCCACAGCAGCGAGCACATGGACACCACCCGCGATCAGCTCGCCGCCATGGCCGCCGGCTGGTCAGTCCAGGAGGTCCACGACATCGCGGTAGAGACCATGCACACAGTGGTCACCCCCGCCATTTACGCGGAGGCACGCGCGCTTATCGACGCCCACCGCACCGCCGGCCACGAGGTGGTGATCATCTCGGCGTCGGCAAGCGTGCTGGTCGAGCCCATCGCGCAGGAACTGGGCATCGAGCACGTCGTGGCCACCGAGCTCGCCGAGAAAGACGGCCGGTTCACCGGGGAGATCCTGTTTTATTGCAAAGGTGCCGCAAAAGCTGAGGCACTGGCGCGCATTGCTCAGGAGCTCAACGTCGACCCCGACGCATCCTTTGCCTACTCCGATTCCGCCACGGACATCCCGATGCTGGAGCAGGTTGGCCACCCCGTTGCCGTGAACCCGGACCGCCTGTTGAAGAAGCACGCCATCGCCCAGGACTGGGAAATCCGCACGTTCAAACACCCCGTTCCGCTCTTTACCGCACCCAGCGCACGCGAATTCGGTATCGGCTCGGCGGTCGTGGCCGGCATCGCTGCCCTCGTGGTCGGCGGAATTTTATTTGCACGCCAGCAGCTGCGCGATTAAGCCGCTTGCGCGATGCCGTCGGCTTCGCGGGCGCCGGCCTCCCAGGCGTCGAGAAGCAGCGTGATGAGCGCCCCCGGATCCTTGCCATAAGCGTCCAGTGCCGCACGGTAGTCCGCGCGATGGCGGTTGAGGTAGGTCTCAGGCACGGCAAATCCCCGCGGATCGAAGCCCGTATGGATAGCGGCGGTGCGCGCGGCGACGAGCGCCACGGCGGTGCTGCGCGCGCCGAACAGCGAGCGCGCAGCAATCTCCGCCTGCAGCACCACCGGCAACAAACGGTCGAAGTCCACGCCGGCCCCGCGCGTGATGAGCTGCGCCAACGCCTGCGCCACCGCCGGCTCCTGATCGGGATGGCCCTCGCCGCCCGCGGCAACATCAATCCGGGCTAGGACCTGCAGCGGAGCCCGCGCGAAAGTACGCACCGTGGCCGCCTGTTTTTCCGGAGCGAGCAAAGAATAAGCACTAACCGCGGGCGGGATACCGTCAGCCTCAAGCGGCGCGCCGTCAATCGCCGCGGCCGCCCGCGCGCCGCGCAACAGCGACTCGGAAGAAATAACGTCAAACTTGCGCAAGCCCGCGGGGCGGCGATGCACGCGCGCAATCGCTGCGGCGGCGGAACCGGCTTTATCCTCCACCCCAGATAGGGCCATCAGCGGGGTCAGCGGGTCAGAATGCGGCATACCCATTACAATAACGCCGTACCCACTTTGCGGGCCGCACCACATGAACTCTGGAAAGTTCATTACTATGGCCGATATAGATTGCGACAAAACAGTAGGAGTTTTTAACCGTGAGCAACGACGGACTATTCACTGACGGGTCCAACAAGTTCGCCCCGAAGGTAGACAGCATTCCCTTGAGCGATGCGGATACCTCCCGCCGTGGCGAAGCATCCATCGGCCAGCTCGTGTCCAACGCCACCGAGCAGATGTCCCAGCTGGTTCGCTCTGAGGTTGAACTAGCCAAGACCGAGCTCGCTGCTTCTGCCAAGAAGGGCGGCATCGGCGCGGGCATGTTCGGTGTGGCCGGCACCGTGGCGCTGTATAGCTCCTTCTTCTTTTTCTTCTTCCTGGCGGAGCTGCTGGCCGTATGGCTTGACCGTTGGGCTGCCTTCCTGATTGTCTTCCTCATTATGGTCGTCTTGGCCGCCGTCGTGGCCTTCATCGGTTTCAAGCAGGTCAAGCAGGTCAAGGCCCCGGAGAAGACCATCCAGTCCACGAAGGAACTCAAGAAGCTGGTTCCGGGTAAGGCTGAGAAGTCCATCGAGCGTGGTCTCTACACCTAACCCCTCAGGGTCCTTTCTCTCTCTTTACAGCCCCGCCCCGAGCACATGCGTTCGGGGCGGATTTCGTCTATCTACCCTCCCCCTTCGAAAGGCCCGCCCCTATGAATCCCCTACCGCCCTCCGTAGTGGAGCTTGACGGCCCCTTTGAGCACGAGTTCCTGCACACGCGCGGCATCCGCCTGCACGCCGTCACCGCCGGCAACCCGGATGACCCGCTGGTGCTTTTACTCCATGGTTCTTTCGGCGGGTGGTTCGACTTCCGGAATGTCATTGCCCCGCTTGCCGACGCCGGCTTCCACGTCGCCGCCCTCGACATGCGCGGCTTTGGCATGTCTGACAAACCTCCGCTCGAACCCGGCCAGGATATCCGCGTGGCGGTGGGCGATGTCAGTGGTGCCATCCGCGCATTAGGCCACGATGATGCCTACCTGGTTGGCGCGGATACCGGTGGTGCGGTGGCCTGGGCGCTGGCTACCGAGCGGCCCGAGCGGGTGCGCGGGCTGGTTTCTGTTTCGGCAGCACACCCAACTGATTTGCGCCGCGCCATCGCCGTACGCCCCTGGGATTTCGGGTGGGTTCTCCTACGCGCGGCGTTGTGCCGCCTAGGAAAGATCGGCGCCCCCAGCCTCCTACTGCGGGAAGATACCTATCACCGGGAGATGGATCTCGACGCCCTCGGATCCTTCAGCGGCGCCGAGCGCGCGGAGGCCCTGCGCTTGCGTGTGGCCTCCTCACGTATTGGAAACGTCCGCCGCGGAATCATCTGGAACCACCGACTGCGCACCGCCGTGGTTCCGCTGAGTTGGCTCGAACTCAGCGTGCAGTGTCCGACGCTGTTCATTCATGCCGATCAGATGTTGTGGCGGCCGGTAGCCCGGCGCGCGGCGCGACGCTGCCGTGGGGGCTTTACCGCCACCACCATCCCCGGCGCCAAGAACCTCCCCTACCTTGAGAACCCTCACGGTTTTACTCAGACCATCATTCAGTGGCTGCGAGATAGGTAACATTCACTCCCCTCCGTGTCCCACCCCTCTCAGGGGGATGGGACTTTTTTCATCCTCCACCAAAACCGCAGGTCAGGAACAAATACCTACCGATCTATAGCTTTCATTGCAGGACATATTTTTCGATTCCTTGTATATGAGGCGCGCCACGCGGTAGCTTCATATAAAACCAACATCACAGGTTTTCTACATCTTTCGCACCACGGAGGTCTAAGACCCACATGACGCTCAAGAAGACACTTGCTGCTCTCTCTGTCGCTACCCTGCCGCTCACCCTCGCGGCCTGTGGTGGCGATAACTCCGGTTCGGACTCTGCTTCCGGCTCCGCATCCGGTGACGGAATCGTCACCGTCAACGGCTCCGAGCCGCAGAACCCGCTCATCCCGGCCAACACCAACGAAACCGGTGGCGGACGCATCGTCGATTCCATCTACGCCGGCTTGGTCTACTACGACGGCGACGGCGAAGCCCAGAACGAGCTGGCTGAATCCATCGAGCCGAACGATGACAACACCGAGTTCACCGTCAAGCTCAAGGAGTCTAAGTTCTCCGACGGCTCCCCGGTCACCGCGAAGAACTTCGTGGACGCCTGGAACTACGCCGTGGCCAATGACCAGCTCAACGCTTCCTTCTTTGCCAACATCAAGGGCTTCGAGGAAGGCGTGAAGGAGATGGAAGGCCTCAAGGTCGTCGACGACCTCACCTTCACCATCGCACTGAACAGCCCGGAGCAGGACTTCCCGGCACAGTTGGGCTACTCCGCGTTCTACCCGCTGCACGAGTCGTCCCTGGAAGACATGGATGCCTTCGGCCAGAACCCGATTGGCAACGGCCCGTACAAGCTGACCGAGTGGAACCACAACCAGGACGCCACCGTCGTTCCGAATGAGGAGTACAAGGGTGGCCAGACCCCGCAGAATGACGGCATCAAGTTCGTCTTCTACGCCTCCCAGGACGCCGCTTACGCCGATCTGCTCTCGGGCAACCTCGACGTTCTCGACGCCGTTCCGGACTCCGCTTTCGATGTCTACGACGCCGACCTCGGCGACCGTGCAGTGAACCAGCCGACTGCTATCTTCCAGTCCTTCACCTTGGGCGAGAACCTCGAGCACTACTCCGGCGAGGAAGGCGTGCTGCGTCGCCAAGCCATCTCCTATGCCATCAACCGCGAGGAGATCACGGACACCATCTTCAAGGGCACCCGCACCCCGGCCAAGGACTTCACCTCCCCGGTTATGCCGGGCTACTCCGAGGACATCAAGGGCAACGAGGTCCTGAAGTATGACCCGGAGAAGGCCAAGGAGCTGTGGGCTGAGGCTGACAAGCTCAACAAGTGGGATAACCCGACCCTGGAGATTGCCTACAACTCCGACGGCGGCCACAAGAGCTGGGTGGATGCAACCACCAACTCCATCAAGAACACCCTCGGCATCGAGGCAGTTGGCGCTCCGTACCCGGACTTCAAGTCCCTGCGCGATGAGGTGACCAACCGCACCATCAAGTCCGCCTTCCGCACCGGCTGGCAGGCAGACTACCCAAGCCAGGCTAACTTCCTCTCCCCGCTGTACAGGACCAACGGTTCCTCCAACGACGGTGACTACACCAACCCGGAGTTCGACAAGCTTCTCGACGAAGCCCTGACCTCCTCCTCCGAGGAAGAGGCCATCAAGAAGTACACCGAGGCCCAGGAAGTCCTGTTCAAGGATCTCCCGGCTATCCCGCTGTGGTACTCCAACGCCACCGGTGGCTACTCCGAGAACGTCGACAACGTCGTCTTCTCCTGGAAGTCCCAGCCGGTGTACTACAACATCACCAAGAAGTAACGCCAGCCTCTAGCTACTTCGCACGACCCCCGCAACCTCTGTGGAGCGGGGGTCGCCCCACGTTTTCACCCCCGAAGTGTGATTAGAAACGCGCTATAGATTTCTCGAAGCGTGGGATCACACATTAAAATTCTTCTAAGCTTTGACCTGCGTCCCGAAATCCGGAGAACGCTGGCAAGCACCTGCCCCACAACGAGTAAAGGACCACACTATGCTGCGCTATATCGGGCGCCGAGTGCTCCAGATGATTCCGGTGTTCTTCGGAGCTACCTTGCTCATCTACGCGCTCGTCTTCTTGATGCCCGGCGATCCTGTCGAAGCCCTTGGCGGTGACCGCGGCCTTACCGAGGCTGCCCGCGCCCGCATTGAGGCGGAATACAACCTCGACAAGCCGTTCATCATTCAGTATCTGCTCTATATCAAGGGCATCTTCATGCTGGACTTCGGCACGACCTTCTCCGGTGTCCCCGTAACCCAGGTGATGGCCAACGCCTTCCCCGTCACGGTGAAACTGACCGTCATGGCGATCATTTTTGAATCCGTCTTCGGCATCCTCTTCGGCGTCTTCGCCGGTATGCGCCGCGGCGGCTTCTTCGATTCCACCGTGTTGGTCATCTCCCTGCTCGTCATCGCCGTGCCCTCCTTCGTTATCGGCTTCGTCTTCCAGTACCTCGTAGGCATTAAGTGGGGCGTCCTGCCGGTTACCGTCGGCGCTAACGCCACGGTGAAGTCCCTTCTCATGCCGGCCATGGTGCTCGGCGCGCTCTCCCTGGCCTACGTCATCCGCCTGACCCGCCAGTCCGTGGCTGAGAACCTGCGCGCCGACTACGTGCGCACCGCCCGCGCCAAGGGCCTGTCCAACGGCGCGGTGACCCGCCGTCACGTGCTGCGCAACTCGCTGATTCCTGTGGCCACCTTCATCGGCGCCGATATCGGCGCACTCATGACCGGCGCCATCGTGACCGAGGGCATCTTCGGCATCAACGGCGTCGGCGGCACCATGTACCAGGCCATTCTGCGCGGTGAGCCGACCACCATCGTCTCCTTCACCACGGTGTTGGTGATCATCTACATCATCGCCAACCTGCTCGTTGACCTCCTGTACGCCGTACTTGATCCGAGGATTCGCTATGCCTAATTTCGAGAAAACCACTCCCTATCCGGGCCAAGAGCACTTCGTCTCGGAAACCGATGAAACGGGTCTCGGCGCGGTCGACGCCGTCAAGGACGAGTCCGCTCCCTCCTCTCAGTGGGGCGAGGCATGGCGCTACCTGCGCCGCCGCCCACTGTTCTGGGTCGCTGCCGTGATGATTCTCGTGGCAGTCCTCCTGGCTATCGCACCGGGTCTGTTTACTAGCACCGACCCGCGCCTGTGCGAACTATCCAGGTCCCTCGCACCCGCCGAGCCGGGCCACCCCTTCGGTTTCAACCGCCAGGGTTGTGACATCTATGCCCGCGTGATCTACGGTGCGCGTGCGTCGGTCGCCGTCGGCATCCTCACCACGCTGCTCGTCGTGGTACTTGGTTCAATGATCGGCGCTATCGCCGGCTTCTTCGGCGGCTGGATCGACTCCGTCCTGTCCCGCATCACCGACATCTTCTTCGCCATCCCGCTAGTGCTCGCCGCCATCGTGGTCATGCAGATGTTCAAGGAGCACCGCACCATCGTCACGGTGGTCTTGGTGCTCGGCCTCTTCGGCTGGGTCTCCATCGCCCGCATCACCCGCGGCGCGGTGGTCTCCATCAAGAACGAGGAATTCGTACAATCCGCACGCTCCATCGGCGCGTCGAGCTGGCGCATCCTGTTCAGCCACATCCTGCCGAACGCAGCCGCGCCCATCATCTCCTACGCCACCGTGGCGCTGGGCACCTACATCGTCGCCGAGGCCACCCTGTCCTTCCTGGGCATCGGCTTGCCGCCGACGTTCGTGTCCTGGGGCGGAGACATCTCCGACGCGCAGGCCTCCCTGCGTGTTGCCCCGGCAGTCCTGTTCTACCCGGCGGGTGCCTTGGGCCTGACCGTGTTGAGCTTCATCATGATGGGTGACGTCGTCCGCGATGCACTCGATCCGAAGGCGAGGAAGCGTTAATGACTAACCCACTTCTTGAAATGAAGGACGTTCGCATCTCCTTCACCACGTCGACCGGCGTGGTTGAGGCAGTGCGTGGCGTCAACATGTCCATCTACCCGGGCCAGTCCGTGGCCATCGTGGGCGAGTCCGGTTCCGGTAAGTCCACCACGGCGATGTCCATCCTGGGCCTGCTGCCGGGCACCGGCAAGGTCACCGGCGGCCAGATCCTCTTCGAAGGCGAGGACATCACTCACTACAACAACAAGCAATTCGAATCGCTACGCGGCGACAAGATCGGCTTGGTCCCGCAGGATCCGATGTCCAACCTCAACCCGGTGTGGCGCATCGGCACCCAGGTCGAGGAGTCTCTCAAGGCCAACCACGTGGTGGAGGGCTCCAAGCACCACGAACGCGTGGTGGAGCTTCTGGAGGAAGCCGGGCTTCCCGACGCCGAACGGCGCGCCAAGCAGTACCCCCACGAGTTCTCTGGTGGTATGCGCCAGCGCGCGCTCATCGCAATCGGCCTGGCCGCCCGCCCGAAGCTACTCATCGCCGATGAGCCCACCTCCGCGCTGGATGTAACTGTTCAGAAGACCATCCTGGACCACCTGGAGCATCTCACCGAGGAGCTGGGCAACGCCGTTCTCTTCATTACCCACGACCTTGGTCTGGCGGCCGAGCGCGCCGAACACCTCATCGTGATGCACCGCGGCCGCATCGTTGAGTCGGGCCCGTCGCGCGAGATCCTGCGTTCCCCGCAGCACCCTTACACCCGCCGCCTTGTCAAGGCCGCCCCTTCCCTCGCCTCCTCCCGCATCCGCGCGGCCAAGGAAGCTGGCGTGGAGGCCAAGGAGCTCAAGTCGGGCGAGGCTATCGGCGCCGACGTTGAACCTGGCGCCATCACTGCAGATTCCACTGGCAGTTCATCTGCCGAAGAGCAAGCCCCAGTGATTTCGGTTCGCAACCTCACCAAGGAATTCGACATCCGCGGCCAGCGCGGCGGCAAGAAGCTCCTCAAGGCTGTCGACGATGTCTCCTTCGACATCCGCCGCGGCACCACCCTGGCGCTGGTGGGCGAGTCCGGATCCGGCAAGTCCACGGTGGCCAACATGGTGTTGGGCCTTTTGGAGCCGACCTCCGGGACCATCGAATTCGAAGGCCGCGATACCTCGAAGCTATCGAAGCAGGAACTCTTCAAGCTCCGCCGCAAGATGCAGGTGGTCTTCCAGAACCCCTATGGCTCACTGGATCCGATGTACTCCATTTACAAGTGCATCGAGGAACCCATGGCGCTGCACAAGGTGGGCTCGCGCAAGGAACGTGAGGCCCGCGTGGCCGAGCTTCTCGACATGGTCTCCATGCCTCGCTCCGCCATGCGCCGCTACCCCAACGAGCTTTCCGGCGGCCAGCGCCAGCGTATCGCCATTGCCCGCGCGCTGGCTCTTCGCCCGGAGGTCATCGTCCTCGATGAGGCCGTCTCCGCCCTCGACGTGCTGGTGCAGAACCAGATCATCCAGCTCCTCGCGGAGCTGCAGTCGGAGCTCAGCCTGTCCTACCTCTTCATTACCCACGACCTCGCAGTGGTCCGCCAGACTGCCGACGACGTGGTAGTGATGAAGAAGGGCCAGGCCGTCGAACAGGGCACCGCCGACGATATCTTCGAAAACGCCCAGCAGGAGTACACCCGCAACCTCATCAACTCGGTTCCGGGTATGCACCTCGATATCGGCACGGATATCTAGCTCAAGCGCGCCGACTACCCGTCAACCTTGCTGTGGTTGGCGGGTTTCGTCTTTAAGGGCTTAAGGATCCTGCCGTGGCTGCCCCTGTTGTATCCGGCGGTGACTGAAGCGCAACCTGGGATCGCCGATATCCCCGTCAGTGTGGCTTTGTCTGACGGGTGCTTCTATCGGGAGCGCCTTTGTCGCAGGTTACCGGCGCTTTTTGTGTTTGGTGGCTGGGGTGTTAGCTGCTGTCGGGTGGTGGGTCCGGTGGCGGGTCTGGTGGTTGTCCTGCTTGTTCGGCGGCGAGTCTGGCGACTGCTTCTTGGTATTCGGGCATCGCGGTGATTGGTGTTCCCCAGGGTGGGATGAAGCTGACCCCGGTGTTGAGGCGGTACATGTAGCCACGCCCGGTAGGCCTTAAAGGGTCATCGTCGTTAATGCCGTTGTGGTAGGCGCACAAAAACGTCAGGTTCTTGATGTTGGTGTAGCCACCAGCCTGCCAGGGCACCAAATGATGGATTTGGCAGTAATCAGCTGGTTTATTACACCCAGGCCTAGAACACGTGTGGAATTCAGCGTGCAGGGTGAGGCGTTGGTTGAAGTTTGCCCCGCGCTCTAAGCGCCAGGTGTTAATGGGTCCTTCAATAGGGTGCACGATGGTGGCGTAGCCTATTTCGGCGAACTTGTGGGTGAGGAATTCTGCCCCGGTCATGCGCCCACCGTTGGTGAGGTTGAGCTCGATCTCGTCCCCGTCACCGTTAATGATCTGGTCCAACTCATTCAGGGTGACGATGACTTGGGTGCGCACCGCCGGTTTGGAACCAGTGCCCTCTTTGAAGAAGACGTCGTTGGCGGCTTGAAGCAGGTCGGTGTTGTTGGTGGATTCGAGTACTGCGCGCATGTTGGCAATCGTGGTGGCATCATCGGTAATCGAGAGCGTGTTGGGGCCTTGCTCTCGGTAGGTGATGCGCACGCCTGGTTTGGCGGTTCTTTTACGTGTGAGTTCTTTAAGCCGTGCTGTGGCAACGGCTCGGATGCGGTGTGCGGGTGTGGCGGTAAGTCTGACTCTCAGGTTCCAGGCGTCGAGGGTTTTCTTGACTTTTGAAACGTAGGTTTCAATCAGTGTGAGGGTGCTCAGGCTGTGGCGTTGTTGAAGCGCTGCGTGGCGGGCTTTGCGTTGTTTTCCGCTAAAGCGGGTGGGGCCGAAGTACACCTGGTGCAGGCCTGCGAGTTCGGTGGCGTCGGCTGGGTCGGCGCCGAGCGCGCGGAGCTCGTCGGGTGTGCCAGGTATATGCTCCACCAGCGCAATCCCCGAG
>NZ_KV794791.1:547-39345 GCF_001808895.1 Corynebacterium sp. HMSC070E08 | reverse complement strand
AGATTAAACCAGCACCCGCAACCCCGCAACCGGAGAGAAGAAAATACCTGGTGTTAGCCGACGCAGGAGCCGGTTGGGGTGGCGTCGACAAGCTGCGTAACGTCACCCACGTGGCCGCGCACCTCGTCCGCGGTGAGTGCATAGCCCGTGTCGGAGTCCTCCACGGAGGCACCAAACACAACGCCCAGCACCTGGCCCTCCGGGTTGATCATCGGGCCACCCGAATTGCCCTGGCGGATGCTGCCGCGCACCGTGTAGGCATCGCGCTCCACGCGGCCCGTGGAGTAGATATCCGGCCCCGCAATGGTCAGCCGGTCGCGCACGCGCGCCGGCTCCGCCGTGAACGGACCCGACTGCGGGAAGCCCAAGACGATGGCATCATCCCCCGTCACAGCCGCTTGCTCCGCCCACGGCAAAGGCTCCAAGCCCAACCCGGGGCTATGCAGCACCGCAATGTCCACATCCGAGTTGTAGTACACCACGTGCGCCTCCTTGAGCCCGAGCACAGTATCGAGGTGAACCTTATCCGTGCCGGCCACAACATGGGCGTTCGTGATGACGTAGTCCGGTTCCGTAACAAAGCCCGAGCCCATCAGCCGGCGCGAGCACGCCTCCGCATCCCCCAGCACGTGGATTACGGAAGGTCGCACGCGTTCCGCCAGCTCAGGGTCTTCGATGTTCACTGCGGGAGCATCCACCTCCACATCGGCACCGGAGCGCTCCCACGGAGACACCAGCGGCGGCAGCCCAGACTCGTTGAGTAGTGCTGCGATACCGTTCGGCAGCGCCGCTAGGCGCGAGGGTGCCGCTGCATTGAGCGCGCTGAGTACGTGCGACTCACGCAGCGCTTGCCCCGGCCGGCCACCCAGGTTGGATGCCAAAGGCAGGGAAACCAACCAAATCACCACGATGGCCGCCACCGCCTGGAATACCGCACCAATTGAGGAGTCCACGCGCTGCCCCGAGCGGGTGCGCATGCGGTCCCGCAACGCCATGCCAAGCGACGTCCCCACCAGCTGCCCTAAGCCCACCAGCAGAATGAGCACGCCGACAGCCAACAAGAAGCGCACGGCGGCTTGGTCCGCCAAGCCCATCGCCAGCGGGGCAACCACAGTTCCCAGCACCAGCCCCGCAATGATTCCCACGGCGGCGAGGACCGCTGCCAAGGCGCCCTGCCGCCAACCCACGCGAACAGCGAGGAGCACGGCAACCACGATCAGGATGTCAACAGCAAGAGACACAGAGGGAATGCTTTCTTAAGGGCTAAAAGGGGCAGAAACTAACCTATCTTCTCATTATTCAAGGAGCGGTTGAGTGATTCACGCAGATCGTGAACCATTTTCTTATCCCATTCCACGCTCCAGCCCGCATGATCCATCAGCCCAGACAGCACTCCCGCGGTAAAGCCCCACACCAGGTAGCCCCGCGTCCGAAACGCCGGCCCCTTCCAGCGGCCAAATCCCACCATCATGCGATTCGTGGGATCCGCCAGCTCCCGCAAAGGGACGGTGAAGACATCATCGGTTTCCGCGGGGCTCGCCGGCCACACGTCACCCGGTTTATGCCAATACGCCAGGACCGGGCTCACGGTATTGCCGGTAGCTGGGATATCCAGCTTGCCCCACTGTTCAAGGGGTGTGACGGCGGAGCGGTCGAGGCCGGTTTCTTCTTCGGCTTCGCGCAGGGCGGCGTCGACAAGCGAGGCGTCCTCCTCGTCCTTGCGCCCACCGGGGAAAGCAATCTGCCCGGAGTGCGAGCGCATCGAGGGCGAGCGGTGCGTAAGCAACACCTCACCGTCTGCGAAGCTTTCGCCCTTCAAGAGCACCAACACTGCCGATTCACGCCGGCGCTTGGCGGCCGGGACATGCCGAATGAGGCGTTCTTGGACCTTGTCTGTATCAACCCCGAGCGCCGGGCGCAGCCACTCCGGGGCGTGAGCAGGAAACAGGCGGCTCACTGAAGAACCTCCTCGACGGCCGCCTCCAATTCTTCGGCGGAGCTAAACGGTTTGATGAACTTCTCTTCCACCTTGCCATCGCGCACCACGAGGGTGATGGGGATGACGCCCGGCAGCCCGAGCTCGCCAGCGAAGGTCCCATCCTCGTCCTGGTAGCTGGGGATGTCGACCTGCAGGTCACTCAAAAGCGCAGCACCGTTGGCGGCGTTCGCATCCGCATGCACGCCGACGACATTCCACGTCGAGTGCGAGCGTGCAAGGTCTTCGAAGAAGGGCAGCTCCGTGCGGCACGGCTCGCACCACCATGCCCACAACGTGACGATCTGAACGTTCTTGGCCGCCGCGGTACCGGCCGCTCCTAAGCAGGGAAGGTCCACCCCAGCAATGGGCCCCTCGGGGCACTTGGGACGCTTGGCTACTTCTTGCTCCTGCGCCTCGGGGACGGGGACCTCCGGCTCATCATCCTCAAGGAGATTCACCACGCCGACGAACGCGAGTGCCGCCAGCGCAACAATGGCTGCGATGCTCACCTTCACGTATCCGGGCCACCGAGAATATTGGCTCATTGCTCCACCTTAACCCCGCGACGGGCACCATGGGGCGAGCACGCAGGCCGTGCACTTCGGCTTCCGGGCGGTGCACACGCGCCGCCCATGGAGGATGAGGCGGTGAGAGAATACGGTTTGTTCCTCTTCGGGCACGCGCTTGGCGACGTCCCTCTCAATCGCCCGCGGCGTCTTCGCCTCGGTCAGACCGAGCCGCTGACTCAGTCGCGTGACGTGGGTATCCACGGTGATTCCCGGCAGCCCAAAGGCATTTCCCCGCACCACCAACGCGGTCTTGCGGCCGACGCCGGGCAGCGAGGTGAGCTCGTCGATGCCGCGTGGTACCTGCCCGTCGAAGTCCGCGACGAGCTTTTCACCGATGCCCAACAGGTGGCCGGCTTTCATGCGCTGAAAGCCGAGTGGGCGGAGAATGCGCTCAAGGTCGGCGCGGTCCGCGGCGGCATAATCCGGTGCGGTGGGGTAGGCGGCGAACAGCTCCGGGGTGACCTGGTTGACGCGGGCATCCGTGCACTGTGCTGAAAGCACTGTCGCTACGAGTAGCTCAAGGGGGTTGGTGAAGTCTAGTTCACAGTCGGCATCGGGATATTCGTCCGCGAGGGCGGTACGAATATGGGCAACACGCGCTTCCTCGGTATCATCGTCATGCTGTGCAAAAAGGTCAGGGGACATAGAAGTAACTCTAGTGACGGAAGTTAGAATGGAAAGCATGATTTCGCTCGTTGTCCTCGTCCCGCTGTGCCTCGCCCTGTTTGCCATTCTCATGGAAAAGCTAGAGGCAACGGCCTTCGAGAATTAAACAGATTAGTAAAGGCATGTGACTATTTTTCCCGTTGGTGGAAATAGTGACTAATTGCACTGTATGATGTTGTGCAGTGCCTCGTGGCGCACTGGAGACTAGGTGCGTCAAAATAGACCAAACCAGCTTGCGTCCAAGTGTTTTCCTCGCTGCGCAGGCTTTAAGGAGTAACAGTGGAAGGCGTACAGGACATCCTCTCCCGCGCTGGCATTTTCCAGGGCGTCGATCCGGTAGCAGTACAAAACCTCATCGAGCAAATGGAAACCGTCCGTTTCCCGCGCGGCACCACCATTTTCGAGGAAGGAGAGCCGGGCGACCGCCTCTACATCATCACCTCGGGAAAGATTAAGCTTGCTCGCCACGCCCCGGATGGCCGTGAGAACCTGCTGACCGTGATGGGCCCGTCCGATATGTTCGGTGAGCTTTCTATCTTCGATCCGGGCCCGCGCACCTCGTCTGCTGTGTGCGTCACCGAGGTCACCGCCGCCACGATGAACTCCGAAATGCTCAAGCAGTGGGTGGCCGATCATCCGGCGATTGCGCAGCAGCTGCTGCGCGTGCTGGCCCGCCGTCTGCGTCGCACCAACGCCAACCTGGCGGACCTCATCTTTACCGATGTTCCGGGCCGCGTGGCCAAGACCCTGCTGCAGCTGGCTAACCGCTTCGGCTCGCAAGAGGGCGGTGCACTGCGCGTGAACCACGACCTCACTCAGGAAGAGATCGCCCAGCTCGTCGGCGCGTCCCGCGAGACCGTCAACAAGGCGCTGGCCACCTTCGCCCACCGCGGCTGGATTCGCTTGGAAGGCAAGTCGGTGCTCATCGTCGATACCGAGCACTTGGCTCGCCGCGCGCGCTAGGTCTTAAAGGCCGAGCCAGCATATGCCGCCTCCGGGCGGCTGTGGCCCAATGCAAAATCCCCCGAGAATTTCTCGGGGGATTTTCCTATGCGGTGTTTTAGTTCTGAGCCGCGAGGTACTTCAGCGCAGTGCGCGTGGATTGCTCGGCGGCGTGGCGAAGGACCGGGTCTACGTCGTCGTACATCTCATCGACGAGGGTCTTAACGTCAACATCCTCACCAAGGCGCCCGCGGACCTCTTTAATCTGATCCAAGCGGTGGTGGCGGCGGTCAATGTACTTGCGGGCAACCGCGGAGGTGTCCTCCAAGTCCGGGCCATGCCCCGGGAAGAGTGCTACATCCTTGCCGCGCTCTTCGAGAAGGTCCAGCGTCTTCAGGTAGGCACCCAAGTCACCATCGGTCTCAGACAGGAGCACGGTGTGACGGCCAGCGATGGTATCACCGGTCAGAATTCCCTCCAGGGTGGAGTTCTTAGCCTCTTCGGACCATACGAAGAAGCAGGTGGAATCCGCAGTGTGGCCAGGGGTATGGACCACCTCGAGTTGCGGGGTGATGCCGTCGACGGTGATCACTTCGCCGTCGACAAGCGCCTCCGCGCCGTTGCAGTAGTTCGGATCGAACGCGCGAATCGGAGCGCCGGTGAGCTGGCGCAGACGCTGAGCGCCCGAGGCGTGATCATCGTGGCGGTGAGTGAGAAGGATCAGTGCTACCTCGCCCGCTTTCGCGGTCACAACGTTGAGATGCCCCTCATCCTCTGGGCCTGGATCGACCACAATGGCGCGAGAATCTTCTCCGGCGCGAATGATCCACGTGTTGGTGCCTTCCAAGGCGGTGTAGCTGGGATTATCGCACAGCACAACACCGACGGACTGGCTCACGGGACGCAATTGGCTATATGCAGGATGCTCCATGGTTCTAACCCTATCCGATTACTCAGCGATTTCTACGATAACTTCGATCTCAACGGGGGAATCCTTCGGAAGGACCGCTACCCCCACTGCAGAACGCGCGTGAACACCGGCATCACCAAAGACCTCCCCGAGGAAGTTCGAGGCACCGTTGATAACCGCGGCCTGATCCGTAAAGGATGGAGCCGAGGCGACGAAGCCGACCACCTTCACCACGCGGGTGACACGGTCGAGGCCCACGAGGCCATCGATGGCAGCCAACGCGTTTAGCGCGGCCGTGCGCGCCAGCTCCTGCGCCTTCTCGAGGTCCACTTCTGCGCCAACCTTGCCGGTGGCAGGCAATTCGCCGCCCACGACGGGCAGCTGACCGGAGGTCCATACCTGGTTTCCTACCTGGATGGCCGGGATATAGGACGCGAGAGGAACAGCGACGGAAGGCAGCTCGACACCGAGTTCTTCCAAGCGTGCGAGGGCGCCCATTAGGACTCCTCCAGAGGGCGCTTGAAATAGGCGACGACATTCTCCGGGTTCATGCCCGGGGTGATAGTGACGAGCTCCCAGCCGTCCTCACCCCAGGAATCGAGGATTTGTTTCGTCGCGTGTGTAAGAACCGGCGCGGTTGCATATTCCCATTTAGTCATGGGCCCAATGCTACTAAATACCGATGAGTTCGCCACCCTCAGCAAGGTAATGCGCCCAGCTGGTGATGTGCGGATTTTTACGCAGAAGGGCGCGGCGCTGGCGCTCCGTGAGGCCGCCCCACACACCAAACTCCACGCGGTTATCAAGGGCATCCGCGCGACACTCGTTCAGCACCGGGCAGTGGCGGCAAATCACCGCGGCCTTACGCTGCTCTGCCCCTCGCACGAAAAGCGCATCGGGGTCACCGTTGCGGCACTTGGCTTGGGTAACCCACTCACCACGCTCGGAGGTTAACGAGGCATTCTTTACCATTGCGGACCGTCCTGCACCTTTGACACTGACTGCCATGGCTAGGTAACTCCTTCCAAGTTCCCCCCGTCGTAGTGGAAGATCGTGAATAACCCTCAACCCGACGGAATATTATGTACCATTGGTAAGTCTATTCACAGACCGGTATACCTGTCTAACAGGTCACACTTTAGGGGGGTCTCCCGGTTGTCGGCCTAAAGCACTAGTGTGTGGAGGGTGACTGTCATCAAATCCCTGGGAAAGCTCGTCCTGTCCACAGCACTGGTCGGCATCCTCATCGCGCTAGCCATCGCCCCCGTCGCCGGCGTCAGTGGCATTGCCGTTGCTAGGACGAACGAAACGATGCAATCGGACATCCAGGATCTCACCAGCGGGGATACCCCCGGCGTGAGCACCATCTTGGACGCCAAGGGCAACCCCCTTGCCTACATCTACGAACAGCGCCGCCATCCCGTACAGCCGGATGAGATCTCCGACGCTATGAAGCAGGCAGTTGTGGCCATCGAGGATCGCCGCTTCTATGAGCACGAAGGCGTCGATCTGCAGGGCAACGTCCGCGCTTTGTGGACCAACCTGGCCGCGGGCGGCGTCTCCCAGGGCGCGTCCACGCTGGATCAGCAGTACGTGAAGAACTATCTCCTCCTCGTCAACGCCACCACGGATGAAGAACGCCAAGCCGCAACCGAGCAATCCATAGCCCGCAAGCTGCGCGAGATGCGCATGGCGACGGATATCGACGCCAAGCTTTCCAAGGATGAGATCCTGACCAACTACCTCAACCTCGTGCCCTTTGGTAACCACTCCTACGGCATCGAGGCCGCCGCCCGCACCTATTTCGGCTCCGATGCCGCGCACCTCACCGTGCCACAGGCAGCGATGCTCGCCGGCATGGTGCAATCCTCGGAGTATCTCAATCCCTACACCAACGAGGAAGGCGTGCTCGAACGCCGCAATGTGGTGCTCCAAGCTATGGTCGACACCGGCTCCCTGTCCCAGGAGGACGCCGATGCCTATGCCCAAGAACCCCTTGGGGTGTTGGATAGCCCCGCCACGCTGCCCAATGGCTGCATCGGCGCGGGTGATCGCGGTTTCTTCTGCGACTACGTGATGGACTACCTCGCCGATAAGGGCATCGACCGCGAGCATCTAGCACGCGGTGGCCTGACCGTGAAAACCACCCTTGACCCCGACGTCCAGGACCAAGCTCTCAACGCAGTACGCAGCCACACCGCCCCGGATACCGAGGGCGTGGCGGAAGTCATGAACGTGATCAAGCCGGGCACTGATTCCCGCAAGGTCCTCGCCATGGTGTCCTCGCGCACCTACGGGCTCGACCTTGCCAACAACGAAACCCTCCTGCCCCAGCCCAATTCGCTGGTGGGCAACGGCGCCGGCTCCGTGTTCAAACTCTTTACAGCCGCGGCCGCCTTGGAATCGGGCTATGGAATCAAAGACAAACTGGCCGTGCCCAAGCGCTACGAGGCGGAAGGGCTAGGCTTCGGCGGCGCTGAGAACTGCCCACCCAACAAGTACTGCGTGGAAAACGCCGGCAGCTACGGCTCCACGATGACCATGCAGGACACTCTCGCCTACTCCCCCAACACCCCCTTCATCCAGCTCACCGAGCAGCTTGGCGTCGAGCGCATCGTTGACATCGCCGTGAAGCTCGGCCTGCGCTCCTACGAGGAGCCCGGCAGCTACGACGGCGAATCCTCCATCGCCGACCACATTAAGGACTCCAACCTGGGCTCCTTCACGCTCGGCCCGACGGCGGTGAACGCGCTCGAGCTTTCCAACGTGGGGGCGACGGTGGCGTCGGAAGGCATGTGGTGCGAGCCGAACCCCATCGAGGAGGTCACGGACTCCCACGGTAACGAGGTGTACCTCAAGCACACCCCGTGCGAACGCGCGGTGGGCAAAGAGGTGGCCAAGGCGCTGGAAAACAACATGACCGCCGACACTGAAAAGGGCACGGCGGCCGATTCTGCGCGTGCTGCGGGCTTCAGCGGCAAGGCCGCCGCCAAGACTGGTACCACGGAGTCCAACCAGTCCTCGGCATTCCTCGGCTTCAACTCTGAGGTTGCTGCCGCGCCGTATATCTACAATGACGGCACCACCACGAGCCCGCTGTGCACCGGGCCCGTGCGCCAGTGCGCCAACGGCAACCTCTTCGGTGGCAAGGAGCCCGCATCAACGTTCTACACCATGGCCGCGCGCGTTCCCGATGCACTGAAGGGAACGGTGCCGGACTACGACCGCGCTTATGATTCGGGCACGGTATCGCCGCTTATCGACGGGTTGAAGGGCAAGTCCGAAAGCCAAGCCCGCTCCGCTCTGGAGAAGGCTGGCTACGTGGTCAAAACCACCGAGGTGCCCGCGCCCGGCGTGGGCTACGGCAAGGTGGTTCGTGTCATCACCGGCGCATCCGGCACTAAGAAGGGTGCGGAGGTAACGCTGCAGCTTTCCGACGGCTCCGCTGGCGACTCCGCAAGCTCCGGCACCTCCAACTCCAGCTATTACACCCCATCAGCGCCGAGCGGCAACGGCGGTGGCGCGGACAATGGCCAGCCGGCTACTCAGTCCGACCCGCTGTTCTCCCAAGAGGATGTCGACCGCTTGACGAACGACGTGCGGGATTTCTTCGGGCTTTAGCGCAGAGCGCTAAAGCGTAGAACGGACTACGGCGTGGGGGTGCTAGCGCTCCTGCGCTAGCAGCGCTAGTTGAGGGCGGCCTTGACCGCGGTGGACAGGCGCTTGCCGTCGGCGCGCCCAGCGGCCTTGGCGGTGGCCAACTTCATCACGTTGCCCATCTGCTTGATGGTCACCGGCTCGCCGGAGTCCTTCTCAACCTCGGCGATGGATTCAGCGACGAGGGAGTTCAGGGCGTCGTCATCTAGCTGCTCCGGCTGGTAGGCCTCGAAGAAGGGGACGTCGACAAGCTCTGCCTCCGCCAACTCGGGGCGGCCGTTTTCCGCGTAGACCTCTGCGGACTCGCGGCGCTTCTTGATCTCACGGGCGATGACCTTGAGGATGTCCTCATCGGTGATCTCGTGGCGGGAACCAGTAGTTTCCTCCGCCTGGATGGCAGACAGCAGAGAACGGATGGCGCTCGTACGGGCCTTGTCCTTGGCCTTCATCGAGGTCTTAAGGTCAGCACGGATAGTTTCTTTCAACTCACTCATGCCCTTCAATCTACGCCTGCCGGCCAGGTAGTGTGGTGAAGGTGAAGATTTTCCCTGTTCTTGGCGGACTCGCCGCCGCCGGCCTAGGCGTTGCCGCGTGGGCGCACTCAGAACTCACCAAGTTTGAGCTCAAGGAGTACACCCTGCCGCTGCTGGAGCCCGGTACGCTGCGCGAGGAGTCCGAGTTCCGTATCCTGCACGTGTCCGACCTCCACATGATCCCGGGCCAGCGCGCCAAAATCGAGTGGGTCTCAGGCCTCGATGCCCTTGACCCGCACTTGGTGATCAATACCGGTGACAACCTCTCCGACGAGCGCGCGGTCCCCGAGGTCCTCCGCGCCCTTGGCCCGCTGCTGAGCCGCCCGGGGATGTTCTGCTTCGGCACCAACGACTACTGGGCGCCGCGCATCCCGAACCCCTTCAACTACCTGATTGGGAAGAAGAACGAACCTTCCTACGTGAACCTGCCCTGGAAGGGCATGCGCGCGGCCTTCCTGGAACACGGCTGGCACGACGCCAACCAGGCCCGCGTGGAGTTCAAGGTAGGCGATGTCCGCCTCGCTGCCGCCGGCGTGGACGACCCACACCACGATTTGGATGACTACTCCGAAATCGCCGGCGCCCCCAACGAGGACGCCGACCTCTCCTTAGCACTACTGCATTCCCCGGAACCTCGCGTCCTGGAGAAGTTCGCCGCCGACGGCTACCAGCTGTCCCTGTCCGGACATACGCACGGCGGCCAGCTCTGCCTGCCTTTCAAGGTGGCGGGCTCGCGCTCCATCGTGACCAATTGCGGCATCGACCGCGTTCGCGCGGAGGGCCTGCACCGATTCGGAGAGATGTACATGCATGTCTCCAACGGGCTGGGCACCTCGAAGTTCGTTCCCTTCCGAGTCTTCTGCCGCCCGTCCGCCACGTTGCTGCGTATCACAGAGAAGGCCGCCTAGGAATACCCCCTCCACGCTGCCGTTTTGTCCTTTCAGGCTGGGGTGCGTTACAGTATTCCGGTACCGCTTAGAGCGAGACACCGGGATATGGCGCAGCTTGGTAGCGCGCTTCGTTCGGGACGAAGAGGTCGCAGGTTCAAATCCTGTTATCCCGACCATTAAACCCGCAGGAAACTGCGGGTTCTTTTCGTTTTCACCGGGCGGCGGGCAGGGCGTCCGCCCTCCTAGAAGCTGGAGGAGCCACCCGAACCGGAAAAGCCCGAGCTAAACCCGCTGTTGACGCCGCCGCTGCTGCCGGAAGAGCTATCGCGGGCGGCAGTCGCGTCGCTGTCCCAGGTGCTCACAACATAGAAGGGCACGTAGCCGTGGTAGCCAGAGCCGGCGAAGAAGTGGGAGTCATAGATATGCGTGCGTACGGGGCGTTCCTCGGCCTCGTTCTGCTTCTGCAGCTGTGCTTGCAGGTGCTCCGAAAGCAGCGCGGTGCGGTCCAAGAGATCCAAGTAGCGCTCCATGAACTGCGGGTGGTTCGGCTCCTTGGACAGGGCCACGGCGGCGTCTTCCAGCTCCTTGGCGTGGCGCTCAAGCGCCGAGTCGATGTCCGCAGCCAGGTAACCCGCCTGGGCGAGGTCCTTGCCCAGCTCGTAGAGCTCATAGCGGCGCGTGTCGGTATCAGCGTTCTCGATGCGGTGTAGCTTTTCGATGTTGGACTCGGCGGTCTCTACACGTTCGCAGAGCAAACGTGCACGAGCAATGAGCACGGAGCGTGAGCGGAACTGCTCGTCCGGTGCGTCGGCCGGAATCGACATGAGGGAACCCACCTTGTCATCGATGGCCAGGAAGTCATCGCGCAGGCCCTCCCAGTCCTCGCGCAGGCGCTCATCCACTAGACCCGATTGCAGCGAGTGCGCCCGGATATCGATCTCCCGCAGGCGCTGCGCCACATCGGTATAGGTCTGCGACACATAATCCCAATCCTCGCGCGCCTGCTGCGCGTTCTTCTGACGGCTGCGGCGAGTACCGCCAACGATGCCTGCACCCGCGCCACCAACGCTCAGGCCCGCTACCCCCAGACCAATGGCCGCCCCAACGCGGTTATTTTGAGCACTCTCAAACTGGGTATCCGCAGCACGGTCCACGTCGATCGCTGCCGCCGCACCCGCAAAGAGACCAGCAGGAATGTTGTCATCCCGCACGCCCGGCTTTATAGCTTCGATGGACTGCTCGAGATGGCTATCTTTCTTGCGCAGCTTCATCTGCTCGGCCACGTCCTCACCCGCGAAGACGAAGGCCTGGCGCGGATCGAGGCCGACGCCGACGAAGACTTGGCCATCGGCAAACTTATCCTTGCCGATAAGCTCCGGGTGATTGTCACGCAAATACTCCTCCACGGAGTCGTTGACGTTTTCTTTGTTCTTGGCAAAGACCATGTAGTGCAGCCCTTGGACCACGTCGGGGGCGGCGATCCGGGAGACGTCGCCAAGCATGCGCTCTTCCTCCTCCGGAGTGAGCACATCGTCGGGGTCCATGATGTCGGCCTGGACCTCGCGCTGCGCTGGCTGCATGAGAAAATCGGCACGCTCCGGCGCATCGAAGACCGCCAAGCTCGCGCCCGCACCAATACCTCCGAGCAGCAGACCTCCCGCCACTGCTGCACCGACGATGGCGCCGACCGACGTTATTTTGGGACCACGGCTGGCGGCAAAAGGTTTGATATCGCGAGAGTCGGTCACGGTGATTCTCCAATTCTTCAGCGTTCAGTGCCGCCAATTTTACCCCCGAAAATTGGAAACGACGCGGTGCCCCTACAGCAGCCGCGTCGCCCCTATTCCCTATCACTCACAACGGATTGGAGAAACCGTTTGCCTACCCCCTAAGTAGGCTTTGTGAGCGATTCTCACTCTAGCACTATTTCCCCTCGCAACGGTAGATAAATCTTCAAAAACTCTGTAACGCTTCTCCCTGCTCAGTCGATGCTTCACAGGCAGGCCTTTGAGCTAGGCTTTTCCATTTTCTTCGTGCCTAGCGGGTGCCCCCACGAGAACGAAAGCCGCGATCGAAATTACCCCCAAAATAGCCAGCGCGGTCCACAGCTGTGGGGACTGTCCCCCATTGCCTGCCACGGTGATGGCGGAGGTTGCCCACTGCATGGGAAAGAGGTGCACGAGCGCACTCATCGCGGCGTTGAGATCGGTTCCCGTCGAGGCCGCTTTCCACGCCCATCCCACGACGCCCACCTGGGCTACGCCAAGCACGCTGCCTAGGCCCCAACCAGCGAGCCCCAGTCCGCGCACGAGTGCGTACACAATGCTTGCCGACGCCACCCCGGCCCCCGCCGCCGCGAGCCCCGCCCACGCCACGGCCGCGGCGGTTCCACCGGTAGCAAGAAGTGCCACGAGCAGGCCCACCACAACTCCGATCAGCACCGCGCCGCCCAGCAGCGCGAGGATACGACGCTCCACGCGCGTCAGCAGCGCTCCGATAACCCCGCCGCCCAAGACGGCGATAGCCGCGAGGAGCATGGCCACGATGGGGCTCAGCAGCTGGGAAGGCGCGCTATCGTCCTCAGCTGGTCCGGCCACGGTGGGCAAGGCACGCTGCGCGCCCTGCACCTTGGACCGGTTCTGCTGCGCCATGCCGTCGACCTTCTCTGCGCCGGCAACGAGCTTGTCCACACCTTGCAGGGCCTCATCGACCTTGGAGTTGAGCTCACCAATACCGGCATTGAGCTGCTTTGCGCCCTCCGTGGCTTGGTAGACGCCATCGTGGTAGGCGTAGCCGCTCACGGCCAGCTGGTTGGAGAGCTCGCGCGAGCCATCCTTCAGCTGCGTCAGTTGATCCTGAATGGACTGGTCAAACTGGAAGTTCTCCACTTGGCTGCGCAGATCACCGAGCTGCGAGCGGATGTTCTTTGCCTCCGCCGAGTTGTTTCCTTCCAAGTCCTTGAGGGTGCCGTCGATGGCCTGCAGGATCTGTCCGCGGACCACGCCTAGGCCGATGACTTGGTCGACGGCGCCGCCGACGCCGTCGGCCAGCTCGGTAGCACCGTTGCCCAGCTGGGCGGTGCCGGATTGCAGCTGTACGAGGCCGTCATATAGCTCCTGCGAGCCGCCGGCCAGTTTGTCCACTCCGCCGCCCAGTTCACCGGCTCCATCCTTCAGCTCACCGGTGCCGTCGGCCAGTTGCTGCGCGCCGCTCGCCAGGAATCCCGCCTGGGCATTGGCTTCGCTGAGGGCGCGGGCGACGTCGTAAAGCTCAGCGGGATCGATGGTGCCATCGCTGGGCGCACCCGCCTGCTCCTGAGACCAGGCTTCGGCTGGCTGCCACTCGGACACGGTGGCAACGACCGCGCCGATAACGAGCGGCACGATGAGCACGAGGGCGAGAAGGAGTGCGCGGGTGCCAACCTTCCGGTTAGCGTCAGCAGGAGTAGCTAGGCGTGAGGTCATGTAAAAGAAACTATCGCCCACGCTGGGCAAAAGCGGTCAGGCGCGCGGAAAAGCCCCGCCCGGAATGAACCCGGCGGGGCTTCTAAGGTGACGGATTAACGCCCCTGCGTTAATCCCTACTTCTTTTCAGCGAAGAGCTCGCGCACGCGCTTGCCCAGCTGCGGGGAGACTGCATCCCAGTAGGCGTAGACGCGCTCCTCGGTCTCCGGGGACACACCGGCCATAGCGTTGGTGATGTTGTCCGCCAGGCGCTCCTTGGCGCCGTCATCGTAGACGTTCTCGTACAGGTCGGTGGCCTGGACGGTGTCGTTGTCCTCAGCGTGGTGGATATAAGGCGCACGCACCAGGTCGATGCCTGCCGGGTCCGGGTTCACGTAGAGATCCGGCGCGGTGGTGGTCTCCTGCTCCTTGAAGCGCAGGTTCTCATCGCCATCCAGGTAACCGCCGCCCTTAGCGTGACGGTTCGGGGAGTAGACCGGATCCTCCGGGGCGTTGAACAGGTACTGCATCGGACCCTCGTGCTCATAGGTGTTGACCTGGTTGAGCGGCTGGTTCACCGGCAGCTGCTTGTAGTTCGGTCCGATACGGTAGCGCTGCTGGTCGGAGTACGCGAAGACGCGTGCCTGCAGCATCTTGTCCGGAGACAGCCCAATGCCCGGGACGATGTTGGACGGATCCAGGGCAACCTGCTCAATCTGCGCAAAGAAGTTGCGCGGGTTGCGGTTGAGTACGAAGTATCCGACATCGACCAGCGGGTAATCCTTCTTGGACCAGGTCTTGGTGAGGTCGAAGGGGTTGAAGCGGTACTCTTCAGCCTCCGCCACCGGCATGATCTGAACCTTGACGTCCCAGACCGGGAAGTTGCCTTCCTCGATGGCGTTGTAGAGGTCCTCGCGGTGGTAGTCCGCGTTCTTACCGGCCATCTCCGTGGCTTCAGCGTCGGTGAAGTTCTCCACGCCCTGGCGGGTCTTGAAGTGGTACTTCACCCAGAAGGCATCGCCGGACTCGTTGACCCACTGGAAGGTGTGGGAGCCGTAGCCGTTCTGGTGGCGGGTGGTCTTCGGGGTACCGCGATCACCCATGAGGTAGGTCACCTGGTGGGTGGTCTCCGGGTTGCGGGTCCAGAAATCCCACTGCATGTCAGCATCGCGCAGGCCGTTCGCGCCCAGACGCTTCTGGGAGTGGATAAAGTCCGGGAACTTAATGCCGTCACGGATGAAGAAGACCGGGGTGTTATTACCCACGATGTCGTAGTTGCCGTCCTCGGTGTAGAAGCGCAGCGCGAAGCCGTGGACGTCACGCCAGGTATCCGGGGAGCCCTGCTCGCCGGCAACGGTGGAGAAACGGCCCATCATCGGGGTCACGGTGCCCTTCTGGAAGAGCTTGGCCTTGGTGTAAGCAGAGACGTCCTCGGTAACGTGCAGCTCACCAAAGGCGCCGTGACCTTTAGCGTGCGGGGTGCGCTCCGGCACGCGCTCGCGGTTGAAGTGCGCGAGCTTCTCAATCAGGTGGATGTCATTAAGCACCACCGGGCCGTTCTGGCCAACGGTGATGCTGGTGTTTTCAGTAGCAATTGGCTGACCGGAGGGGCGGGTTGTGTTCGGGCCGCCCGGGGCGCGCTGGCCCTTGTCTAGAACCTTGTCTGCCGCGGACTCATTTGAAGCGTTAGTCATGGGGTTAATGCCTCCTAGATCGGTTGATAATTTGCTTTACATTATCAATCACGGACTTTTCATAGCCTACCCATAAAAAATGACCTGCGCAACAGTTTTTAGGATTACTAGTGCTCACCGACTTAAGCCCCTAGTGCCCAAGCCCCTCATCCCCCGACTGGTAAGTTATGGGAGGTGAAACGACACTCCGAGCGCGACGATGCGCGCGTCACCGACCTCGCCCTCAAGGCAGGCCGTGGCGATCGCGCAGCCCTCACGGAGTTCATTAAGTCCACCCAAGATGATGTCTGGCGCCTGCTCGCCCACCTTGGCGGCCCCGATATCGCGGACGATCTCACCCAGGAGACCTACCTGCGCGTCATCGGCGCACTCCCCCGCTTCGCTGCACGCTCCTCAGCGCGCACGTGGCTACTTTCGCTTGCGCGCCGCGTGTGGGTAGATAACATCCGCCACGACATGGCCCGCCCGCGCAAGTCCGCCACCGAGTACGAGGATGCCGCCGCTCTCGCAGCAACTCCCGAAAACGCCGGAACGTGGAGCGAGTGGATCGACGCCCGCACGCTTATCGACGCCCTCCCAGAAGACCGCCGCGAAGCCCTCATCCTGACTCAAGTTCTGGGCTATACCTACGAGGAGGCCGCGAAGATCGCCGGGGTCCGCGTGGGCACTATCCGCTCTCGAGTTGCTCGCGCCCGCAAGGACTTAATCAACCAACGCGGCTAATCGTTATCGAGCCGTTACAAATCGGCTTGGCCGGCCATAGAACCTGCATCTACATGCGCCAAACGGCAAATTCTGACACCCCCGGCCACTGCCTATCCTTAAGGAAACCTCAGCCCCAGCTGGAAAACACCGATAGACGGCGCCTAATCTTTTCCGAGGCACACGTGATAAATCGATAGTCGAACCGGGCCCGCGAGGCTTTCCCAATTGCCCGCACCACACCTTGGGTAGTGATGGCATTCCCCCGGCGCGTGTGAGATTGAGAGACCTCTTTACCTTATGTGGAAACGCGCAGTGGCCATTTCCATGGCCTTCATCGGCGTCGTCGTCGGCGCCGGCTTTGCCTCCGGCCAGGAAGCACTCCAGTACTTCGTGGCTTTCGGAAACATGGGCCTGTGGGGCGTACTCCTCGCCTCCGCCCTCATGATTATTACTGGTGTAGCAATTCTGCAGCTTGGCTCCTATTTCCAGGCCGATGAGCACACGGCAGTGTACGACAACATTAGTGGGCCCATCGTCTCCCGGATCCTGGACTGGGGCACACTGGCCACGTTGTTCTCCATCGGCTTCGTCATGTTCGCCGGTGGTGGCTCCACCATCAGCCAGCAATTCGAGGGTGTGCCCATCTGGGTGGGCGGCGCTATTATGCTCGTGCTCGTCCTGCTGGTAGGCCTCCTCGATGTGGATAAGGTCAGTAACGTCATCGGCGCGATTACGCCGTTCATCATTATCTTCGTGGTTCTGGCCACCGGCTACACCATCATCGTGACCGACGTGGATTGGTCCCAAGCCAATGAGTTTGCTGTCAACAACGTCGAGAGTCCGCTCAGCAACTGGTGGCTGGCTGCGCTGAACTACACCGGCCTCAACGTCATGTGCGCGGTCTCGATGTCCATCGTCATCGGCGGCAACATCCTGGATAACCGTGCCGTCGGTGTTGGCGGCCTCATCGGTGGCTTCTTCTACCTGCTTCTGCTCGCTCTCCTCGTGGTTTCCCTCTACATGGTGGCGCCGGAAGTCTACAAGCAGGACCTGCCGGTGCTGACGCTGATCAACCACGTGAACCCGGCTCTGGGTTACTTCATGACCTTCATCATCTACGGCATGGTCTTCAACACCGCTATCGGCATGTTCTACGCCATGGGCAAGCGCCTGACCCGCAAGAAGCCGAAGCTCTTCTACCCCGTCTACGCGGGCGCCTGTGTCGTGGGCTTCATCCTCTCCTTCATTGGCTTCAAGCAGCTGGTTTCCAGCGTTTACCCGATTCTGGGCTGGATTGGCCTGCTCATGATTGCCGTCATGGTCATCACCTGGATTACCCAGCGCGACAAGATCACCTCCGAGTCTGACCGCCGCGTGCGCGCCCGCACCTTGGTTAAGCGCCGCCTTGACCCGCGCGAGCACTTCACCAAGAAGAACGAGCGCGAGCTGCGCAAGCTGGCAGCGGCCTCCAACATGGAAACTGAAGAGTTCGTCTCGACCGTTGCCGATGAGATCCACGAGGAGCTCGAGGCCGACGATGAGATTGAATACGACCGCGAGGATCCGGAACCCTCTGTGACCTTCGTGGAGCACACGAAGCCCGAGGTGCCGAAGGACTAGCCCTTCCGCACACCCCCTTTCCCATTACTCACAAAAAGTCCGCCCCCAGAGTGATATCTGGGGGCGGACTTTTCTTATTTATGCGGGTTCTAAAACTCGCTGCAGCTTTGCTTTAGACCAGCAGCTCCGCAATCTGAATGGTGTTGAGCGCGGCGCCCTTGCGCAGGTTATCGCCGGAGACTACGAAGACAAGGCCCTTGTTGTCCTCGACCGCCTGGTCCTGGCGGATGCGACCGACCAAGGAGAGGTCGATGCCGGCTGCCGCCAGCGGGGTCGGCACATCGACGACCTTGACGCCCGGTGCGGACGACAGCACCTCGCGGGCCTGTTCCGGGGTAATCGGCTTCTCAAACTCCGCGTGCACCACCATGGTGTGGCCGGTGAACACCGGGATGCGCACGCACGTACCGGAGACCTTGAGCTCCGGGATGCCCAGGATCTTGCGGGACTCGTTGCGCAGCTTTTGCTCCTCGTCGGTTTCTTCCGTGCCATCATCGACGAGGTTGCCGGCCAGCGGCAGCGCGTTGTACGCAATCGGGGCGACGTAGGGGCCCAGATCCTCCTCGGAGACCTCGAGCGCCGAGCCATCGTGGACGAGCTCAACGTTGCGGTCGCCGATGGACGCTACTTGCTTAACCAGGGTTTCCACGCCTGCCAGGCCTGAGCCGGAAACGGCCTGGTAGGAGGCGACGCGCATGGTGGTGAGACCGGCGGCGTCGTGAAGCGCCTTCGTGACCGGCATGATCGCCATGGTCGTGCAGTTCGGGTTCGCGATGATGCCCTTCGGGGTATTGCCCTTCTCCTGCGGGTTTACCTCCGAGACGATGAGCGGCACGTCTGGGTCCTTGCGCCATGCGGAGGAGTTATCCACCACGATGGCACCGGCCTCGGCGAAAAGCGGCGCATACTGCTTGGAGGTGGAACCGCCGGCGGAAAACACGGCGACGTCGATCCCAGCGAGGCTTTCGACGGTTTGCTCTGCCAGATCTTCCACGACGATCTTGTCCTCGCGGAAGGTGAGCTCCTGGCCCGCCGAACGCGCGGAGGCAAAGAAGCGAACCGTATCGGCCGGGAAGTTGCGCTCCTCCAAGAGGGTGCGCATCACGCGGCCGACCTGGCCGGTGGCGCCTACAACTGCAACAGTGGTCATGACCTTAACTCCTTAAACTTTAGCGTCCGGTACCAGCATAAACGGTGGCCTCTTCCTCGCCACCCAGCTGGAACTTCTCGTGCAAAGCAATGGCTGCCTTATCGAGATCGGCCTCGCGGGTCAGCACGGAAATGCGGATCTCAGAGGTGGAGATGAGCTCCATGTTGACCCCTGCGTCACGCAATGCCTCCGTGAAGTCCGCGGTGACACCGGGGTGGGACTTCATGCCTGCGCCGACGAGGGAAACCTTGCCCACCTGGTCGTCGTACAGCACGTTGGTCCAGTGGCCCTCCTCCTTGAGCTTGGCCAGAATCTCCATTGCCTTCGGCCCATCCGAGCGCGGGCAGGTGAAGGTGATGTCGGTCGTGCCGGACTCCAGGGAGGAGACGTTCTGAAGGACCATGTCGATGTTGATCTCGGCGTCTGCGATAGCGCGGAACACCTTAGCGGCCTCACCCGGGCGGTCCGGGATTCCCAGGACGGTGACCTTGGCCTCGGAGCGGTCGGTTGCGATGCCGGTTAGTACTGCTTCTTCCACGGGGATATCCTCCATTGAACCGGCGATGAGCGTGCCGGGGTCGTTTGAATAAGACGAGCGAACTCGAAGGGGAACGTTGAACGCGCGGGCGTATTCGACGCTGCGCAGGACCAGAATCTTAGAGCCCACGGCGGCCAACTCCAGCATCTCCTCGAAGGAGAGCTGCTCGAGCTTCTGGGCGTTGTGAACGATGCGGGGATCAGCGGTGTAGACGCCGTCGACATCGGAGTAAATCTCACACACATCGGCCTTGAGCGCTGCCGCCAGCGCCACCGCGGTGGTGTCCGATCCGCCACGGCCGAGGGTGGTGACGTCGCGCGATTCCTTGTTGACGCCTTGGAAACCCGCGACGATGCAGATTTTGCCTGCATCCAGCGCCTCGGTCAGGCGGCCCGGGGTGACGTCGACAATGCGGGCGTTACCATGACGCTCAGTGGTGAGCACGCCAGCTTGGGAGCCGGTAAAAGACTGAGCCTGCGCACCGAGGGACTCCACTGCCATGGCAACGAGCGCATTGGAGATGCGCTCGCCGGCGGTCAGCAGCATGTCCATCTCGCGCTGCGGCGGGACGGGGTTGACCTGGGCGGCGAGGTCTAGGAGCTCATCGGTGGTATCCCCCATGGCGGAGCACACGACAACCACGTCGTTGCCCTGTTTCTTCGTCGCCACAATGCGCTCCGCCACCGCGCGAATGCGCTCTGCGCTTTCGAGGGAGGATCCCCCGTATTTCTGTACGACTAGGGCCACTGACGGTCCCACCTTTCCTGTTTGTGAGGGCCATTACCTGTTCACCGCCCAATACCTATAGACCGGCAGTCAACTCCTTTAGACTACCGCCCTTTGGCTACCATCGAAACACGTGCTGGATATTAATTCCAGGTAAGGTGGAAACGATGCTTTCAAACCTGGTTGCCGTTGCTTTCGCACTGGCCTCGGCACTAGTCGTGGCCTGGGGCACTGTCATACGCCACCGCATCGTGTTGGACGCCAGCTCCAGGACCGTCATGCGGACCGCAATTCGCACTCCCCTGTGGTGGATTGGCACCGGAGCCGCCGTCGTTGCCTATGCCTTGCAGCTCATCGCACTCCACTTCGGCACGCTGCTCATCGTGCAGCCCATCCTCGTCCTGTCCCTGATGTTCACGCTGCCGCTCGCCGCGTGGTATTCCCGGCGGCCGATGCCGGCGCGGGAGGTCTTCTGGTGCCTGGCACTGACCGTCGCAGTGGGCATCATGGTGGTCTATGGGCGCCCCACCGCAGGCTTGACGACGCCCAGCTGGTCCCAGTGGTGGCCCGCCTTCGCCCTCGGCGCGCTGACACTCGCCGCACTCTTTGTGGCGGCCTATAACCGGCCGGAGGAATCTGCACTCGCGCTCGGCAGCGCCTGCGGCATCCTCTACGGCTACGTGGCGCTCGTAGCGAAAGCGGTGGTTGACGTCCTCTCCCACCAAGGCATCGCAGCATTGCTAGCGAGCTGGGAGCTGTACGTGCTCATCGGGCTGGCGGCTGCCGGCACGGTGATCCAGCAGTATTCCTTCCACGCCGGCGCTCTTGCGCATTCGCTTCCCGCGATGACCATCATGGAGCCCATCGTGGCTTTCGGCCTGGGTTACTGGGTCCTGGGCGAGAAATTCCAGGTCGAGAGCATCGCGGGCTGGTGCGTGATGGGGGCTTCGCTCATCATCATGATCGCCGCCACGATCGTCCTGTCACGCATTCCGGTCAACCCGGGAAGCACGCGGCTCGCGGAACAAAGCCCGCACTAGATCGCCCACTCAAAGACCACCAGCATGTAGGCGGAGAACCACGCCGACCACAGGACCCATGCGCCACAGGCAGCCCACAGCATGCGTGGGCGCCACGCCGTGGCGGCGCGCACAACCCACGGCAGCACCAGAATGATTGCGGGCAGGAGAAGTCGCGGGCGCGAGTGCATGATGCCGTCGGAAAGCAGCACATTCGCACATAACGCAGCGCTAAACCACCAGGCGACCGGGTTAACCTTCCCCCAGGCCGCGATGAGCAACACGGGGGCACCGAGGATCACCAGCACGGTGAGCAAGTAGCCCACATCGTTGTTCTCCGTCAAGGTTTCCCACACGAACCGCACGGTGGCAACTCCCCCGTCGAAGGTGGAGTTCCAGTGTTCGGTTTGGATGCCGAAGTAGCCGCCAGCCTCCGCCAGGTAGCGCTGCGTCCACAGCAAGTAGCCCGGCAGCGGGAGCGACGCCACGATCAGGCTGAGCCACGCCTGCCAGGAACGCCGCCCGTAAAGGAGCACCCACAGGCCAAAAACTGCAAGGAAGTCCACGGAGGTCAGCCGGACAAAGGACAAGGCAATACCGAAAGCCGCGGCGCTCCACCAATCGCGTTCATCCAGCGCCACGAGTCCCCACACCACAAGGGCCCCGAAGAGGGCTTCCGTATAGGGCATGGAAAACACAATGGACATCGGAGCGCTGCTGACCACGATGGCCGCGGCGCATTGCCCACGGCGCCCTGCCCCCAGGCGCTGCGCTAGGACCATGACTCCAGCAGCCATCACCGCGGTAAAAAGAGTATTCACAAGGAGGGCAGCTACCTCAAGGCTGATCCCGGTCCACCCCAGAACCCGCAACAGTATGGGGAAACCCGGAAAGAAAGCCATAGTGATTTCATGGACCGGCCCATCCGTATGGATGTCCGCATCGAAATAACCGACGCGCGCAATCTCCAGGTAGTACTTAGAGTCCCAGGCCGTGAGCTGATCCCACAGCTCCTGCTCGTTGACGGCTGCGATGCCGCTCAGCACAGCGATGCGCACTGCAGTGCCCACTACCGCGACCAGCACGGCCATGGGCAGCAGCGAAAGTACCCCTAGCACACCTTCAGGGGTCGGGGCGGCATCCGGTTCCTTGCCCGGCGCAGTCTTCTTCCCAGGTTCCGGAGCAGTCGTCATGGTGTTTTCTTCAGGCACGCAACACATCCTAGCCACCCGCGACCCCATCCCAGTATGTGAAACCAGTTGCCGCAGAGTGGGAAGCGTTGTATTGTGGCTCACATGACTTTGCGGCACACTCTTCTCCTTAGTAGCCGCGGCGGGATTTAGGTTTGTAACTCTACGGCCAGCGCCCCGTCGCGGAGCGTGGTGATGCCAACACACACCACAGCTGGCCGTCCCCACAATTCACTACATCGTTGCTCATCACAGCAACGCGGCGAAACAAACGCCTCAGGCCACACACAAGGAAGAGAACAAACACCATGTCCCCCAATGATTCTTTCATCTCCGCTCCCCGCGAAATCACCACCCCGGCCGGCCCGCGCAACGAGAACCAGCCCGCCTGGAATAAGCAGCGCGGCTCCTCGATGCCGGTCCACCGCTACCAGAGCTTCGCCCAGGAGGTCGAGCCCGTCACGCTGCCGGACCGCACGTGGCCGGATAAGAAGATTACTGTGGCCCCGCAGTGGTGTGCGGTGGATCTGCGCGATGGGAACCAGGCCCTGATTGATCCGATGTCCCCGCAGCGCAAGCACCGCATGTTCGACCTGCTGGTAGCCATGGGTTACAAGGAGATCGAAGTGGGCTTCCCCTCCGCTTCCCAAACGGACTTCGACTTTGTCCGCGAGATCATTGAGGGCAATAAGATCCCCGAAGACGTCACCATCCAGGTCTTGGTCCAGGCCCGCGAGCACCTGATTCGGCGTACCTTCGAGGCGTGCCAGGGCGCGAAGAACGTCATCGTGCACTTCTACAACTCCACCTCGAAACTGCAGCGCCGCGTGGTATTCCGCAAGGACCGCCCGGCCATCAAGAAGCTGGCCACGGATGCCGCAGAGCTCATCAAGAGCATTGCCAAGGATTACCCGGACACCAACTGGCGCTGGGAGTACTCGCCGGAATCCTTCACGGGAACCGAGCTGGACTTCGCCGTCGAGGTCTGCGATGCCGTCGTCGACATCATGGAGGCTACCCCGGATAACCCCATGATCATCAACCTGCCGTCCACGGTGGAGATGATTAGCCCGAACGTGTACGCCGACCAGATCGAGTGGATGCACCGCAACTTTGCCAAGCGCGACTCCATCATTCTGTCACTGCACCCCCATAACGATCGCGGCGAAGGCATTGCCGCCGCCGAGCTGGGTTACATGGCCGGCGCAGATCGCATCGAGGGCTGCCTGTTTGGCAACGGTGAGCGAACCGGCAACGTAGACATCGTCACGCTGGGTCTGAATATGCTCACCCAGGGCGTGGACCCGCAGATCGATTTCTCCGATCTGCCCAAGATCCGCGAGACGGTGGAGTACTGCAACCAGCTGCGCGTACCGGAGCGCCACCCCTACGGCGGCGAGCTGGTGTTCACGGCCTTCTCCGGCTCCCACCAGGATGCCATCAACAAGGGCCTGGATGCCCTGGCCCAGGAGGTACGCCCCGGCGCCAACAACACCGAGGTGTCGTGGGAGGAACTGCAGGAAACCACCTGGGAAGTTCCCTACCTGCCCATCGACCCGAAGGATGTCGGCCGCGATTACCAGGCGGTCATCCGCGTCAACTCGCAGTCCGGCAAGGGCGGCGTAGCCTACATCATGAAGACCGACCATGGCATCAACATGCCGCGCGCCATGCAGGCGGAGTTCTCCTCCGTCGTGCAGGCGGTGACCGACGCCGAAGGTGGCGAGGTCAACTCCAAGAACATGTGGGACATCTTCGCCAACGAATTCCTGGAGCGCACCTCCCCGCTAGAGCTGGTTTCCTTCCAGGTGGACAACTCCACCACAGAGGGCGAGGACGCCAAGGTAACCGCGACCATCGTCTTCAACGGTGAGAAGCGCGTTGTCTCCGGCATCGGCAATGGCCCCATCGCCGCATACGCCAATGCGCTGGAGGACGTCGGAATTGATTTCGAGGTCATCGACTACTCCCAGCAATCCCGTACTGCTGGCGACGACGCCGAGGCCGCCTGCTACATCGCCGCCGAGGTTAACGGCGCCCAGGTATGGGGCGCGGGCATCGCTGGCTCGACGACGCGCGCATCCATCAACGCGATTACGTCCGCAGTCAACCGCGCAGACTAAGCCAGGCAAAGCCAGACTTAACAACAGTGCAGCTAGGGAGGGAGGAGCACGTTCCTCCCTAGCTTCCAGCATCCGAGCTTTAAGCTATGCGCAAAAATTCCTCGTCACCATATCCCGCTGAATGCGCTTTCTTGTAGGCCAGAACTCAGAGCGATATAGTTAAGCAGCATAACTGCACTGCAATAAAGATTTTTCAAACATTTCGTGCGGCTAGTCAGCGCTTCAGTCTGGGCTTCGGCATTCCCAATGCTCACGGCAGACCCGCCCAGCCGTATGCACCCGACGTGGTCTACTCAGCGAAGGCGAGCAATATGACGGTCACTAACTATGTGGTTCCCCACCACGGGTTTGGCACACCGCGTCGCCTGACGGTTGACACCGTAAACCCGGAGATGTTCCTGCAGTTGCTTTCGCTAACTGAAAGCAGTCATCTCCCCGTCACTTTGAGTGGACATTCAAGTACAGGATTTCGCGTCCATCACGGCGAAGACATCGTGGGCGAGATCCCTGCCTCCCAAACTGCTGATTACACGGAACTGGACTGGATCATTGATGCGGGACTAAACCCACAAGCCACCGCGGAGATCGCACTCCGCGAGGATGCGGCGGAAGAAACCATTCCTGCTTTCGAGGTCCTCCTCCCCGAGCCTGGCCTGTGCGTTCCGCTCAATATTCCCCCGGCTCAGCGGTGGGGCATGCTCAGCGGCCAGCGCGCTTTGCGCATCACCGAGTTTGCAGTCCCGTCCAGTTCCCTACCGACGCACCCTGCGCACCTCCTTGTGCGTTTGACCAACAACCGGCACTTTTTCCGACGCTCCATCGAGGTTCACCTTGATGACGAACTCGTCGCCACGATTCCGCGGGAGCGGGCTCCCTGGCTGAGCGATACCATCGCAGGATTCAATCACGAGGGTCTCATCGCAGTCGCCCGCGCATATTTCATATCGGATGGACAACCAACCCTCACCGTCTATTCCGAAGAAGGCACGCCGGAAAGCCACTTCGCCGTGGGAACCGCCGGAATCATCGCTGCCGCCGCGGGCGCAGCGGCCGTGAAGGTCACCAACAGTGGCAAGGCACACGCAGCCAGCCTGCCGGCTGGCGGAATTGAGGCTACCGGCGCAGCGAAGACCGCCGGTACTGCTGCCACGCAGAGCGCACAAGCCCTGTCCCTCAACTCTGCCGGGGCGGCTGCCGTGACCGGAACAAAGATCGCTGCAGCTAGCACTGGGCTCAAGGTAGCTTGTGCTGCTGGCGTTGCCGTCGTGGTCGGCGGGGCTGCCAACTTCGCATCTTCCGGGAATTCCTCCGGTTCACACCACGATAACCTCGCCGAATCGGCTTTTGAAGAAAACACCCTCGCTGTGTCCACGTCACACTCTGCTGACGCCGACCCTGCTGCTATTGAGGACAAGGCCTCCGACGTCGCGGACACTGCGGACATTGTGGCTGCAGACGCCCACCTCCCCGAGGAGCGGGATGATACGGACGCTACGCGAGCGCTTAGCCCGACTGGTTTTTCCGAGCCCACAGAGCCTACTGAGCTGACAGAACCAGCAGAACCCACGGAGCTCGCTGAGCCCACGGAACGTACACCGCTGCCCGCTGCCGAGGAGGCTGCTACTTCACCGCAGGCGGATCACCTGCCGCATACAGCACCGACAACAGCAGCACCTCGGACCACCGAACCCACAGCGGAGGAGCTCGACGCTCCGGAGGCTCGCCGCACTGAGGCGTTCACCGCTCCCAGCTCCAGCCCTAGGAGCACCGAAAAAAGCACGGAATCAACCACTTCACGTGAGGTCAGTCGCTCCGCAGAGCCGCCGACCACCACGCACCCGCTGAGCACTACTTCGCGGCCGCGCACAACGCCGCCGATCCACGTACCCCGTCCCACCCCACAAACTCAGGCGACCCCGTCGCCGACTGTGGTGACGACTACGCCGAAGCCACCGGCTGAACCCACGCCCTCCACGTCAAAGGCTGCTCCCACCACTACTCCGGTGGGCGAAGATCGAACCGCACCTCACGACGAACCAACTGCCCCGAGCACGCCGCCGGCCACTACCCCTGTGACCACGCGCGTCAGCACACCACCCACGGCGGCTCCGGCGCCCTCGACTACTTCTGCTCCGGCAACTCCAACGCCCACCACCAAGCCCAAACCAACTAGCAAGCCCAAGCCCACCACGAAGCCCACGCCGACCGCTAAGCCCACGCCAACTAGCAAGCCCAAGCCGACCACTCAACCTCAGCCCACCAGAAAGCCCGAGCCGACTAAAGAGCCCGAGCCCAGCCGCGAGCCTGACCCCACTCCCGAGCAATCCGACCGCGACGGCTGGGTCATCATCATCGACTTTGGCTAGTCCGCAGCGTGCTTACCTTCACCGCGACTCAGTGGATACAACCCCCTTCTCGTGTGCCCTTTCCAGCTTCCTCGCAGTTGGGTACTAAACTGTGAACAATGACTACGACACCCGGCCCCACCGAGCCTGCAGCGCAGCTCAGCGCTGCAGAGACGCCGGCCGCGGCGTCACCACACACCGGCGCCCCTAAGCCGGGCCCGCGCCCCCACCAGGCAGATAAGAAGCAGACCGATAGGGAGCACAAGGCCTCTGCCCGCGAGGAAGCTCTCGCCGCCTTTCCCTACGTGGCGCTGACCATCCAAACCACCGGAATCCACCCTTCGACCGGCCGCCTGCTCACCGTGGATGCGTTGACTCTCAACGCCGCTGGGGAGATCGGCCAGGAATTCCACGCCGTCATCAACCCAGGCGCAGACCCCGGACCGCGGCACCTCCACGGGTTAAGCGTCGAAGAAATCCAGGCTGGGCAGTCTTTCTCCATGCTGCTCAAGCCTCTGGACCGGCTCATTGATGGCCGCACGCTCATCGTCCACGACACCCCTTATACCTGGGGATTCATCGTCTCCGAAGCGCGCCGTGCGATGACCGCCGCTGCCCGCCAGAACCGCGCGCGCAATCGCAACCGGGGCAAGGGCCGACGCCGCCGCTTCAAGGTAGGACACGTCCCCACCCCAGTCGCCATCGTGGATACCCTCGCCACCGCCCGCCGCCAAAGTGTGTGGGGCACCGACATCCGCTTGGCGGCCGTCGCGCGTGACACCGGCCTTTCTGCACCCGACCCCACGGCCAGCGTCGAGCGTGCACAGAGAGCAGAAAAAGATACCTCCCGCGAAGCAACCCGCCTGCTCGTGGATCTCTACCGCGCGCAAAGCGCTGGCCCACTCAGCAGCGCCGCACCGGATGACCTGCGAGCGGATCGTTTTGGGCTGCAGCGCTCCCACGTCCGCGTCGACGCCGCCGAGGCTCCTCGTCAGCATCACAACCCCGGTCCGTATGTGCCCGGCAAAGAGCTCATCCGCGGCATGGAGATCGTCGTAGCCCCGGAGATCACCGAGGAACCCGACACCATCATTGCCGCACTCGCCCGGGAAGAGCTCAACTACTCAGAAAAACTCACCCGGGAGACTTCCCTGGTGGTCTGCAATATCACCACGGACCTCGTGGGCAAGCCCATGCATGCCCACCGCAAGAACATTCCCCTGATGTCCGACACCGCTTTCCTCGCGGCCCTCGAGCGCATCGAGGAACCCACGGAACCCGAAGAGCAGTCCACATCTGGTGGGGCGGGCAACTCGGGGAAGCGCCAGGGCGAGGGACGCTCCGGTGGGCAGTCCAACCGCAACCGCTCCACGAACAAGAATCGACGCCGCTCCCGCCGTAAATCTTCCGGTAATCATCAGCCCGCTAAACAAGGGCACAACGATAAGAAGAACCAGAACCCTTCAACCGAGGGTTCCGCAGGCGACAAGCCTGCTCACTCGGGCTCGGCTAATAACCAAGGTTCGCAGGGCTCTGGCAACAACAATCGAAACAAAGGCGGAAACCACGGGCGTAGGCGTCGCCGCCGCGGTGGGCGCGGCCGCCGCGGTAATGGCAACCAGCAGGGCCAACAAAACTCGGGACACAACCGCTCCCGCAACACCGATAACTAGCGTCCCCCGACTACCCTGGGGAACATGAATTTTAACTTCCGAAGCGCGTTCTCCTCCGCGCGCACTGCGGTTGCCACCACCGCTGCGACGCTGGCTACCACTGCCTCGCGCGCCACGGGCCGCGGCGCCGGCGGCATGATTGGCGGGCTCATCGCCAACGCCATCGACCCAACCATCATGCAGAACCTGGCCAAGCAGCGCCCAGCCATCCTGGTGACCGGAACCAACGGTAAGTCCACCACCACGCGCATGCTCGCCGCCGCTGTGCGCACCGAGCACTCCGTGGCCACCAATGATGGCGGCGACAACATGGACGCCGGAATCATCTCCGCGCTTCTAGCAGGCAAGGACGCGAGCCACTTGGTGCTGGAAGTGGACGAGCTCCACGTTCCCCACGTCGCGGATAACCTCAACCCCACCGCGCTGGTGTTGCTGAACCTCTCACGCGACCAGCTGGACCGCGTGGGCGAAATTAACAAGATCGAGCGGGCCCTGCGCGGCGTAGTCGAGGCACACCCGGATATGCTCATCATCGCCAACTGCGATGACGTGCTTATGACCTCCGTGGCCTATGACGCGGAGAACGTCATCTGGGTTTCCGCTGGTGCCGGATGGATGGGTGAATCCGTCACCTGCCCGCGCACCGGAGGACACATCGTGCGCGAAGGCGAGGACTGGCACGCGGTCAAGCCGCTTGCCGACGGCCGCGAATTCCGCCGCCCCACGCCCACCTGGGCGGTAACAAAGGAAGGGCTGGTGAGCCCGGAGGGCGTCGACAAGCTCCAGCTCTCCCTGCCGGGGCAGGCCAACCGCGGCAATGCCGCCCAAGCCGTCGCCGCTGCGGTCGAAGCTTTCGGCGTGGATCGCCACAAGGCCATTGCCGCCGCGGAAAGCGTCGACGATGTGGCCGGGCGCTATTCCACCATCACGCTAGGAAACCGCACCATCCGCCTGCTGCTGGCTAAGAACCCGGCCGGCTGGCAGGAGGCGCTGTCCATGGTGGACCGCGAGGCCGATGGCCTGGTCATCGCCACCAACGGCCATGTGGCCGACGGTATTGATATGTCCTGGCTGTGGGACGTGTGCTTCGAAGACTTCGAAGATCTGCCAGTCAAGGCTGCGGGTGAGCGCGGAACCGACCTCGCAGTACGTTTGGTCTACGCGGATATCTCGCACGAGCTCATCCCGGATCCCCTCACCGCTATTCAGTCCTGCCCGGAGGGCCGCATCGAGGTGCTGGCCAACTACACCGCCTTCCGTGATCTGAAGAAGGCCCTCACCGCCGCAGCAGCAAAGGAGCATTCGAATGACTAGCCTGCAGATTGGCCTCATCCTCCCCGACATCCTGGGCACCTACGGCGATGACGGCAACGCCTTGGTCCTGCGCCAGCGCGCCCGCATGCGCGGACTCGAGGCAGAGATCGTGCCCATCAAGCTGGGTGAGCCGGTGCCGGAGTCCCTCGACGTCTACACCCTGGGCGGCGGTGAGGACACCGCGCAGATTCTCGCCGCGGAGCACCTCATTGCTGACGGTGGCTTGACCCGCGCGGCGGCCGCTAAGCGCCCAATTCTGGCGATTTGCGCAGGCCTGCAGGTGCTTGGCGAATCCTTCCGCGCGTCCGGCCGCGTGGTGGATGGCGTGGGGCTTATCGACGCCACCACGGCCTCCATGACCGAACGCGCCATCGGCGAGGTAGCCACGGAACCGACCAAGGCCGGCATCACCGCTGAGCTCACCGAGCCTCTCACCGGTTTTGAAAACCATATGGGTGCCACCATCCTGGGGCCTGCCGCCCAGCCGCTGGGAACGCTCACGCGCGGAACCGGCAATGCGGATACCGCTGCCATCCTGGACCTCTCCGACAGGGCCGTCCAGCGCGGCGCCGAGGGCGCGGTGCAGGGCAGCGTCATCGCTACCTACATGCACGGTCCGGTCTTGGCGCGCAACCCGCAGCTGGCGGACCTGTTGCTGGCCAAGGCCATGGGAATCGCGCTCAGCGAACTCGAGCCCTTGGATATCCCGGCTATTGACCAGCTACGCACCGAGCGCTTTAACGCCTCGGAGCCGCCGCGCTCGCAGCGCTAGGAAGCACCGCGCTAGACCGTCAGGCGGCCGCTCAACGCACGCGAGAGCGTCAGCTCATCGACAAACTCAAGGTCGCCTCCCAGCGGCATGCCGGAGGCCAGGCGCGTGATCTTCAGTCCTGGGAAGTCCCGCAGCAAGCGCACGAGGTAGGCCGCGGTGGCCTCGCCTTCGGTGTTGGGATCGGTGGCGAGGATGACCTCGGTGATGTCCGGGGAATCGTCGTAAAGCGGCTCCTCCGGGGTGGAATCCGCAAGCTCTCGGTCCGGTAGTACGCCGCCGAGGCGCTGCAGCAGTTGCGAGATGTTGAGGTCTTTCGGGCCCACGTTGGCCAGCGGGTCGAGCGCGCCGCCCAGTACGTGGTAGCGGCCGTCATATTCGCCGGTGCGCTCGATGACCTGGATGTCCTTGGGCTCTTCCACCACGCAGATGGTGGAAGCATCGCGCTGCGAATTGATGCAAATGCGGCAGACTTCTTCGCGGGAAATATTGCAGCAGATGCGGCAGAACGTCACCCCATCACGCACTGCTCCCAGCGCCTTCTGGAGGCGGTCAATCTCCTCTGGGTCCTGATGCAACACGTGGAAGGCGATGCGTTGCGCTGACTTCGGGCCAATACCCGGCAGGCGCGAGAACTCATCGATGAGATCCTGCAATGGTCCTTCAAACACGCAATGCTCCCCTCACTCAACAATCCCTCAGACCTCGACGGCCGGGGACACAATAAAAGGCCGCGCTGCTCTCCACGAAGAGAGCAACAACGGCCTTTAAGTCTAACGCGCGGCTTACTGGTTGCCGCCGAAGACATCCTGGAAGGACGGGCCATCGTAGTTCTGCTGAGACTGGCCCATGCCCTGGGACAGCGGACCAATCTTCTCCTGGGCCAGGCGGCCAGCAGCAGCGTGGGCCTCCTTGAAGGCACCAACGATGAGGTCCTGGAGGGTATCGATGTCCTCCGGGTCGACCACGGACTTATCGATGGTAACGTTCTGCAGCTCAGCGCCGCCGGTCATGGTGACCTTCACCAAGCCGTTGCCGGCGGTGCCTTCAACGGTGGAGGCCAGGATCTCTTCCTGTGCCTTCTGCAGTTCTGCCTGGACGCGGGCTGCCTGCGCCAGGATCTCGTTCATGTCATTTGCCTGCTGCATCGGGTCGTTCTCAGTCATGCTAAAAATCCTTTCACACGATTATTTTCACTACGCGCCAAGTGTACAGATGCCACGCTAGAGCCGCCGCGCTCCCAACTCCTGTGCGAGGAGCTCCATGGCCACCTCCGTGGCGTTGCGGTGGTCCATCTCGCCGGCATTCTGCGCGGCCTCCATCATCTCGCGCTCCTCATCCGCGCGGGTGTACTCCGGCTGCGGAGCGGAAGCTTGCTGAGGCGCAGGTTGTTGCGGCGCGGCAGGCGCTTGGCCTGCGCTTTCCGACGCCCCATTCGCCCCCGCCGGCGGACCGTACTCCTCCGGTGGGGCTTCGAATTCGCCTTCCTCCGGGCCTGGCTCCGGCGGCAGTGGAACGCCGTTGCCAAACTTGGGAACTTTGGAAAACTCTTCATCCCGCTGGGCCGCTACTTGGCTCGCTTGCGCGATGCGTGATCGCCATTGGCTACCACGGGCCTCCCTCTTTGGGGGCACCATCGCCCCGCGCGGGGCGACGTCCGGACGTTGTGGTTCTGCCGACGGTCGCGGGTCTGCCGGCGGCTGCGACTCAGCTGCCTCACGCGGCTGCTCCGTCGTCGTTGCAGAAGACGGAGCCTGCTGCCCGATCCGGCGCGGCGCACCCCACGGGTCATCACTGGCATTGCTGGGTTCCTTCGCCTCGGACTCGCTGGGCTTGTCTCCTCTTTCAGATTCTGTTGCTGCCGCGGAAGCAGGCACAGTGTCGGAAGAGTGCGAATCAGTAGCGTTGTCCGGAGTCTCCGGACTCTCTGCCTCCTCGTCGGGCTCGGCGGCCTCGCGTGGTGGCTGGTTGGGGTTCCACTGGGTGCGCTGGGCTGGTTCAGCCACCGTGAAGCCGTGGGCCTTCGGGTCGGTGCCGATGACGCACGTGACCTTCAGGTTGCGGTTGAGCTCTTCCTTAAGGACGGTAACGATGACCTCGTTGGTGCCTGGCGAGTTGATGCGTTCCGCCAGCGCGCCGGTGGTGTGGCCAAGAACCAAGGTGTCATCACGCACGCCGAGGACACGGGCTTCGGCGAGCATGATTTCAGCGACCTTGTTCCGGCGCCCAATCGTCGCCCGCAGGTCAGACCAACGCCCGCGAATTTCCGCGGCTGGGTCTTGAGGCTGCTCGGGCTCAGGCTGCTGTTCTTGTGGCTGTCCTTGAGCCTGTTCTTGCCGTTCTTGTAGTTCCGGCTGTTCCGCTTCCTGCGGTTGTTCGTGCTGCTCCTGTTGCTGGTGCTCCGGTCGCTCTTGGTGCTGCTCAGGCTGCTCTGACTGCGGCTCAGGCTGCGCCTCCGGCTGTGCAGGGCGCTCCACCGGTGCCTGAGGCTGCGCAGCCTCAGGGGTTGGGGTCGGCTGCGTCTGCTGGGCTGCTTCTTGAGTCCTTTCGACCTGCTGTGGTTGCTGTTGCTGGGCCTCCTGCTTTGCCGCCTGTCGGCTGCGACGCTGCGCAATGATGGCCGCGGCAGCGGCCGCGGGATCCTGGGCGCTAGCGACCGCAGATTGCTGGCGTTGCGCAGGCGGAGTTCCCTGCCCAGCGGGAGCGGAAGGCTGCACGCCCGCCCCCTGCGGGGCAGCAGTGGGCATCTGACCGGAGGCTGCCGCTGCAGGCCCCGAGCCAACGATGAGGTGCGCACACAGAATTTCTAGGAGCAGCCGTGGGGACGTCGCACCACGAAGGGAGGACACGCGCTCGTTGACGGTTTCCGCCAAGTAGGCCAGCTGTGGGCCGGAGAAGCGTTGCGCCTGGGCAGTGAGGATCTCACCGCGGTCAGTCGGCGCAGAGACTAACCCCTCCTCCAACGCTGAAGGGACGGCCTGCAGGATCATCAAATCCCGCAAACGATCCAAAAGGTCAATGGCAAAGCGGCGAGGGTCGTGGCCGGCCTCAATGACATCGTCGACAAGCCGGAAGAGCCCAGCCTTATCCTGGTTCGCCAGGGATTCAACCGTGTTATCCAACAAGCCTACGTCCGTAACACCCAGAAGTGGACGGGCCACGTCGTAGGTCAGCCCATCGGGGCCTGCGCCCGCCAACAGCTGGTCCAGGATGGACAAGGTATCGCGGGGCGAACCGCCGCCGGCCTGGATGACCATGGGGTACACGGTGTCATCCACGTGGACGTTCTCCGAGGCCACGGTGCGCTCCAGCAGCCCCTTCATCGCCGGCGGAGTCAACAGGCGGAAGGGATAGTGGTGGGTACGCGAACGGATGGTGCCGATGATCTTCTCCGGCTCCGTCGTGGCAAAAATGAAGATCACGTGCTCCGGCGGCTCCTCGACAACCTTGAGCAAGGCGTTCGCACCGGAGGCGGAAATCATGTGGGCCTCATCGATGATGAAGATGCGGTAGCGCGACTCCGCCGGCGCGTAGTAGGCGCGGTCACGCAACTCACGCATGTCCTCGACACCATTGTGAGAGGCGGCGTCGAGCTCCGTGACATCCAAGTTGCCCGGCCCACCCGGGGCCAGCGAGACGCAAGAGTCACACTGCCCGCACGGCGTTGACGTTGGCCCCTGCTCACAGTTCAGCGAGCGGGCCATGATGCGCGCGGACGACGTCTTTCCGCAGCCACGCGGGCCGGAAAAGAGGTACGCATGGTTAATGCGCCCTGCGTCGAGGGCAGCGGATAAAGGCGTGGTGACCTGCTCTTGGCCTACCACTTCCGCGAAAGTTGCTGGACGATATTTCCGGTAAAGAGCCACGGTTAGTCAGTGTAGCGCCTCAACCCGACACGTCACTCCGAGCGCTGCCAATCCAGCAGATCGATGCCTTGCTCTGCCACCGCCTGCTGCAGCGCCGGCACGCCTTCCTCGACGGCGTAGGCATACTCGGCGTCGCTCAGCATGAGCAGTTGGCACACCAGCGTTAGGCGGCCCTCCTCCGCCACCTGCGGGGTCTGGCCGCCCCACAGGTACGGGGCGATGAGCATGCCATGACGCACGCTCAAGTGAGCGAAGCGCTCATCGTCTTCAGCAAAGAGCTTGGGCAAGAGCAGGCCCGGTTGCGCGGGCAACAAGCCTGCGGCTTCCGTGAGCAACGCTGCCGCAGCACTCACTGCGGCAGCCACCTCCACCTGCCCGGTGCGGGCGACGGTGAGGAGCTCACAGCGCACGTCGATGCCTTGCTCGGCGTGCGCTAGCCCGGTGTCGACATCGGCGAAGCCACACGTGACCGCGAGGGACTGCTCACCCTCCAGCGAGGCTAAGCCCAAACGCTGCCCCTCGACATTTCTGAACTCGAGGTCAGCCGGGATGATCTGGTCGAGCCAGTAGGCCGTCTCGTCGGAGTTGATTGCCTTATGCCCCCAGCTTCTCTACTGCGGCGAGCAGCACACAGGTGGCCACGCCATCCATTGCTGCCTCGACTTCTTCCTGCGGCGGCAGGGACGGTGCCAAGCGAATGTTGTGGTCCTTGGCGTCCTCGCCGTATGGGTACGCCGAACCAGCCTGGGTCAGGAGAATGCCGGCGTCACGGGCCAGCTCCCACACGCGGGTCGCGGTGCCCTCCATCACGTTGAGGGAGATGAAGTAGCCGCCCTTGGGGTGGGTCCAGTCCGCGATCTCATGGTGGGTGAGGTTCTTATCCAGGATGCGAAGAACCGCCTCGAACTTCGGCGCCAACAGCGCAGCGTGGCGGCGCATCACCGCGCGCACGCCCTCGGCGGAACCGAAGAACTCGTAGTGTGCCAGCTGGTTAATCTTGTTCGGGCCAATGCCACGGATACCGGCGTGCTCCAAGTACCACTCGAGGTTGTCTTCGGAGGAGCCGAAGAAGCTCACGCCGGAGCCAGCGAAGGTAATCTTCGACGAAGAAGACATAGCCCAGAAACGGTCCGGGTTGCCTTCTTCCGCAGCGATATCCAGGATCGGTAGAATCTCCGGGAAATCCTCAGTCAGCGTGTGTACGGCATAAGCGTTGTCCCACACGATGCGGAAGTCCGGTGCGCCGGTCTCCATCGCAGCAAGGCGGCGAGTCTTCTCTTCCGAGATGACGGCACCCGTGGGGTTGGAGAACATCGGCACAACCCACATGCCCTTAACCTGCGGGTCCTTGGCCAGCTCCTCGACTGCTTCGATGTCCGGGCCATCTTCTTCCATCGGCACCGAAATCAGCTCGAAGCCGAAGGACTCCGTGATGGCGAAGTGGCGGTCATATCCCGGGGTGGGGCAGATCCACTTGATGGTCTCTTCCTTGGACCACGGCTTCTCAGAGCTGTTGGTGCCGAAGGTGTAGGCCCACAGGATGAGGTCATACATGATGTTCAGGGAGGAAGAGTCCGCCGCAATGAGGAGCTCCGGATCCATGTTGGTGAGCTTGCCCCACAGATCGCGCAGCTCCTTGATGCCCTTCTGGTTGCCGTAGTTGCGCAGGTCATTACCCGCAGCATCGGTGTAGTGGCCGCGCCCCGGCAGAACGAGCAGATCGTTGGACAGATCAAGCTGCGCCTTGGACGGCTTACCGCGGGTCAAGTCAAGATCCAACCCCTCAGCCTTGAGGGCCTCGTAGTCCTTGCGCACCTGCGCGGCAAGCTCATCAAGCTCGGACTTTTCAAGATTAAGAAGAGACATCCGTCTTCCTTCCGGGACGTAGTGCGGACATATGGCAACCATACTAACGCCCCGTCACATCCCCCGTGTGAAAGCACACAAATAAAAAGGGGACCCCGCGCACCCGCCAGAGCCTCCTGACCCTTGCTGCATTCCTGCCCTGGGGGAGTTCAGAGGATGGACGCCACGCGGAATCCTGCGGTCTAGCCTAGCGCGCCTTGCTTGCCGACGCCAAACCGCTCCCCCACCACCCAGCTCCCCACTCCGCTTCCAAGCGCGCTTTCCGCCTCAAGCCACTACATCCTTAACTTTTTCGCCCTGACCTGGCGATTTTGCTTCATTAGGGGGCTCATGTAATGTTTTCCAGCGGAGGATTCGACTAGCGGCCTATGTCACACGCCTGGAACGCGTGCGGGAGTCACATCCCTCAGGGGTTCAAATCCCCTATCCTCCGCCACTGGGAAGTCCCCTGGATGTCATCATCCAGGGGACTTTTCTTCATGCGCAGGTGGCCGATTCTAGCGGTCGTGGAAACACGGTTTTAGATTTCGTTGGCATAGCCTTGGAGTTCGGCCATTTCTTCGGCTGGTATTGCAAATCCTAGGGTTGCGCGTGGTCTTCTTCTTAACCACGTAGGCCGAGTTTCCCGCAGTCGTAGGCGACTATTGTCGATACGACTGCGGACAGCGAGATATCCCATGAGCTGTTTGGCTAAGAGGTAGCCAGGAATGGGTGGAACATTTGTGATCATGTCGACCGTGCTGTCGCATGGTATCTCTTCCGAAATCGCCTACGCCTTGCCGCTAGGGGCTTCTACTTGCTTGAGCTGACAGACAACAACCGGCAAGGCGCTACCTCAGTCTTCAATGAGTCGGCGTCTTTCTATATGACAAACCTAGACTGAGCATATCCCTATTACTCTTTACTCCTCCTTTTAGCTGATGCAGCAACTGAAAGAGCTATTCCTAGAAGGGCCATAGGAAGCCCAAGATTAGTAAGCCGAGTTTCCCAAAATAAGCCCGCTATACACAACAAAGCGCCTGCAATGAGAATGACAAGGGTAAAGACTTTAAATAGTTTCATTTCCGCATCTTCCTTACAACTTCCGTCATCGCCCGAAGGCAGGAATCCCCATGAGAATAACAATTCTTTACTCACAATTGATCCCCCCACCTAAATTTGGAACTTTCGTATACTCTTCTCGGGTTCTATGGCTTGAAGAGTGCATGAAAGGGAAAATAGGTGTATGCCATTACTCGGCACTGTGGAACTCAACCACCCGATCAGCAAAGGTTCACTCCCCCCGACCCGTCGGTGGTAACGATGTACGATTCCGCGATTTTGTCGAGCAGTTTCAGGTACTCGTTTGAGCTTTCACGCAGGCACCAATGTCGGGCGATGACGTGCGTTTCGGTGCAGGCTACCAGCAGGAATTTCTTGTGAAAGTAGGTGCCGTCGATAAAGAGCTGGTCATAGACACGATAGGGATCTGCTGCTGTTGGCACGATGATAAACCACAGCAGCTTAAACCACCGGGTCAAAGTCCGCCTTGTTATCCCAAGGCGTTTGGCCAAGTGGTCTGCGGATTCCCCAGAAAGGACCCAGTCAATAAAGATTTTAAAATGCCGAATCTCACTGGTGTGCGCGGGTGTTAATCGATGAAAACGTTGCACTGAGGGCATAGCCGGCCTTGGGGTCCTGCCGCAGTTTTGTTGTTCTTAACCAGAAAGTGGCCGCACATATCGCACGACAGCCGATTCCTATTAGCCATATGAATTGGCATTACCGCACCAGCAGCAGTCCTCCCACCACAGGTCTATGGCTATCCGATGTCGATTTCACCGATCAGGCTGTTGGAACCGATTCAAAATCAAGATCACCGTATTATCCCAGGCTGCCTTGGGAATCCGTATCGGTTTATCCACACGAAAAGTCCCTTAAGCCGTTAATTCTCAGAAGCCGATTTCTGCGAAGCAGCAAACTGACTTCACCACGTATAGAACTCCAAGATGTTTCCGTCTGGATCCGAAATGTAGGCGGAATAAGAACCCCATGGCATTTTCTTGGGTGAGGCAGAAGTCTCGCGATAGGAATCTGGAAGTTGACTCCAGTACTCGTCGACGTCCTCAACAGAGAATTGGATTACTGCTCCGCCGGGGGTTGCCGGACTAGTGTTAGTGGCTGAAGCAAAAACTGAAGAATCGAATACGCCAATTACGCTGCCATCAAACGACACTTCAAAATATCCTTCTTCAGCAGACAATGGCTTTGCTTCGGAGTTTGGAAGTTGATGGTAGAACTCCCATGAGGCTTCGATATTGCGGGTCAAGATGGTCAAATGATCGAATCGCATGATTGGCATAACCTTTCTCGCTGGGCCAAAGATTAGTCGCGATTATTCCAAATGCCCTTTGCCCGTGTGCGGTATTAGAAATCGAGGCTATTGGATTCTTCATGCGGTGGCTTGGAGCCTTCAAGCAAAGGAACCAAAGCAAAGGCACCATTTGCGGGGCCTAGGATGAAAACCGGCTCTTCCGGTTTTGGAGTGCGTAGCGGGGTGAAGTAGAACACGATGGGTTCAGCGGGTCACCACAACATATAGGGGTCCCTGGTGTGAAGATGAAAGTTCCTAC
>NZ_KV794791.1:0-447 GCF_001808895.1 Corynebacterium sp. HMSC070E08 | reverse complement strand
CAGTAGCCGTTATCGGCGTGTGCCCGGACTGCGGGCAGCCAGGCAAGCTGCGCGACCACACCACTCGTCGACTCGTTGATCTTCCTGTCGTCGGATTCCCCACCAGGCTGCACGTAAAAGTCCCTAGATTCCAGTGCACAGCCACCTCATGTAAAAGGAAGATCTTCCAAGAATCTCTGGCTTGCGCGGATGACGGCGCCAAGCTCACCCACCGAGTCACCCGCTGGATCTTGCAGCGCCTTGCTATTGACCGGATGAGTGTGTCAGCTACCGCCAAAGCACTCGGCGTGGGCTGGGACCTGGTCAACCAGGTCGCACTGGATGCCTGCCGCCAGCTTGTCTACGGCGATCCCTGTCACCTAGACGGGGTTCGCATCCTCGGAGTCGATGAACATGTATGGAAACACACCCGTAAACCAGGCCAGGCATCAAACCTGGTGACCATAC
>NZ_KV794790.1:0-14027 GCF_001808895.1 Corynebacterium sp. HMSC070E08 | reverse complement strand
CACCCCGCTACGCACTCTAAAACCGGAAGAGCCAATTAACCATGGCAAATATACACCACTTGAGTAGGGTTGCCTAACTTTCAATAGGTAGGACTATTCATTGTAAGGATTGATATACCAAAGATATAGACTCGACACTAGACGGTCAACCATTTACACCTGGCATCGCTTAGCGCAGTTCAATCCCCTTTAACATTTGGAAGAGATTTCGAAAATGGCTGAGACACCAAGCGTCAGCGTTAATCTAAAAGCGCTGGCTGAAGAACTGCTAAATAAGGCGGCTGGGACAGAAAGCGGGCGTGCAACCCACGTGTTCCGCGCAGTGCCTGGTGGTTCCCTTTTACAGGTCTTGCTTGTCCTGAAAGACGGCAAGGAATTGTCTAAGCACGAGAACCCTGGCGAGGCACTCTTGCACGTATTGAGCGGAAAAGTTCGGCTTACCGCAGACGACGATTCACTAGAGTTGAGCGCCGATGAGCATGCTGTGGTGCCTCAGTAGCGTCATGGACTGCTCTCCTTGGAAGACTCAGCAATCCTGCCGACCGTAGTGCGCAATCGCGCCTAGATAGCGTTCCAGCTTCCTAACGCTCTGGCTTCGTTGCCACGATTGCCACGGCGTTGAGGTGCTCGCTGTGCGTGTTGAAGGTTTTTCGCATCTGCAGCACCCGCTTGCGGGCATCGGAGTTATTCCGAAGGTTCTTCACAAAGCACAGCGTGCCTAAGAATCCTTCATCGGAAAGAATTCGACGCGGCTGCAGCAAAGCCATCGGCGCGGTCTCAACCTTGGCGGCTTTAAAAAGCCATTAGCCTCAAACACTGCCGTCCATTCGCCCAAGGTCAGCGGACACGCGTTCACCCTAATTGCGCGCGCAAGGCTTTGGCGGATTTCATCCTTCACCCCATCTGCTAGTTCTTCAGGAACTAGCCCCAGTTCGTGAATGGCGTACCGCCCACCCGGACGTAGGATGCGCGCAGCCTCTGCAACGATTGCATTCTTAGCCTTCTCACCCTGCATGGTGAGCATCGCTTCCCAATCACAAGGTCAGCCGACTCATCGGCCAGTCCAGTTTCAGCGGCGTCGGCCTCAATTAGCTTTGCACGCAGGCCAAAGACGCGGCGCACTGCAGCCACAGCATCCGGATCACTATCCGCACCTGTATAACTCGAAGGCGTGAGCTCAAGAATCCTACCCGGCGTGCGCCCAAGACTAGGCGCTGGTTCAACTACATCAACGTTCGGAATTCCGGATAGTTCGAGCAATTCATCTGTTAGTCTGCGCCCGCCGAGGCAAAGGACTCACTTTCCCAATTTGGCCAAAAGCCAGTGGCCTTGCATGGATTCATCCGCACGTGATGTGCCGATCATTTGTTCACTCATGAGGACCTGATTGCCCTCCCCAATGAATCAGTCCGGTTTTACCAGTTCGTCGACCACGTCCCCGGCACTCAACCTTGGATTTCACCTGGCTTTAAACACAGTCATAACCAGACGTCAACAAAGAATTCCCCAGACAAAAATAAAACCCTCTGACCAGTGGAAAGAGGGTATAAAGTGGAGCTAACGGGATTCGAACCCGTGACCCCCACACTGCCAGTGTGGTGCGCTACCAACTGCGCCATAGCCCCAAAGCTGTATTGAATTATGAAGTGGAGCTAACGGGATTCGAACCCGTGACCCCCACACTGCCAGTGTGGTGCGCTACCAACTGCGCCATAGCCCCTCATACGAGGTGCAACCTTCACGATTGCAACTCGTATCAATATATCCGCTCCCCATTCACTCACCAAATCGCGAGTTGGGACGCCTTATTTAGTGACGATGTCAACCCATTCCATGATGGACGTGTTCTGGTCTTCCGGAATGTCCTTGCCATCCTTGATGATTCGCGGCGAGGAAACCTGGCCGGTTTCGCTCTCCAGCTTTTCGTAGTTCGAGGTCACCAGTGGGTTTCCTTCACCAACCGGGGCTTCTTCAATGGCCTTTACCGTGGCATCATCTGCGCCCAGTTCCTTCGCGGCAGCAGCGAAGTCTTCCATCTCCCACTTGTTGTACACCTTGGACTGGTTCTCCATGAGGTACTTACGCAAGTTCCAGTAGAGCTTGGCATCACCGGTCTTTGCTACCTGCTCCATCGCAGCTGCCGCCTTGGAGGAGTGGCCCGTGTTGGACTTGATGCTCTCCAAGCCGTTTGGGCTGCCGTCAAGGAAGTTGAGGGTGCGCACGTGCACGACGAGCTCGCCCGCATCAATCGCATCCTTCATCTGCTCGTCGGTTTCCTTCGCCAGGTCACCACAGTGCGGGCAGGAGTAGTCCTCGTACAGGTCTACTTCGGTTGCGTCCTTTGCGGCATCCGCAGACTTGAGGGTTACCGCATTGTCCGCGAGGGAAATCTCCAGGGAGACATCCTCGGCGGCGTAGTCCCCCAGCGCATCGGTCTGTGCGCCTCGTCCTTGATAGACGATGTAGCCGATGACCACGGCAATAATAACCAGCAGAACAGCGAGGCCCCAGACGAATCCACTATTGCCTTTGGAGTTGGGGTCTTTGACTGTACTCATGAAACAACCTTGCCTTTATGACTTAAGTTCGAACAGATGAAAAGCCTACACACCGCTGTTAAGGGTGCAATGCAAACTTGGTGAAAGGACGCTTGATCGTCCACACCATTAAGACAGAATAGAAGACATCTCGCAGAAGTGTCATCATGTAATTCATCACTTGCGCGTCTTCATCAGGGCTCACGGAGAAGCAGCCGCAATCAATTCCGAGTCCCCGCGCCCACGCCTGCGCGATGCCGATCATGAACAGCACCAGAACTATCTGCCCAACCCACGCCGATGGCCGCAAAAACAGCCCCATCAAAAGCAGCAGGCCACCACATATCTCCAGCGGGCCAATCAGGTAGGACAAGTAGTGCGACCACTCAGGGGTAAAGATTTCATATGCCTTGATGCTTTGCGACACCGCGAGCTGATCCGTCAGCTTCGACGCCCCCGCCTTGATCCACACATAGGCCATATAAAATCGCGCGAATGCACTAATGATGTCGAGCACGAGAGGTGCGCTGATTTTGGTTTTGGTCACGGAGTTAGCCTAACAATCTACGGGTGCAGGGCATAGCGGCGGTAGGGGCGGCGGATGGTCCAGACGGTGAGGGCGAGGAAGAAAGCGTCGCGAAGCAGCGTCAGTGCGTAGTTCATGCCCTGACTTACGTCGGCGGGGTCGTAGCCAAAACACCCGCAATCGATGACGAGCCCCCGCGCCCACGCCTGCGCGATGCCCACCATGAACAGGACCAAGACCACTGCAGCGACTGCCGACGCCTCCCTCAAGAACAGCCCCAACAACAGCAGCACCCCACCCATGAGTTCCAGGGGCCCGATGAGGTAGGCCAAGTATCCGGACCACTCCGGGGTAAAGATGCCATAGGCCTCGATGGCCTGGGTCATCTCCATCCGGGCATCCAGTTTCTGTATGCCGGCGATAATCCACACGGCGGCCATTCCCCAGCGCGCGAGCGCGCTGATGAGGTCAGGCACCGATATGGATTGTGGAGATGTCATAAACCACTAGCCTAGCCGCAGAACTAACCTCCGAGAACCTGTGACACCAGCGCCTGCGCTTCTTCTTGCACCTGCTTGAGGTGTTCTTCGCCACGGAAGCTCTCGGCGTAAATCTTGTACTTATCCTCCGTGCCGGACGGGCGCGCGGCAAACCACGCGTTCTCCGTCGTCACCTTGAGGCCGCCGATCACCGCGCCGTTGCCCGGCGCCTCAGTGAGCTTGGCGACGATCTCCTCGCCCGCCAGCTCCGTCGCCGTCACCTGCTCCGGAGAGAGCTTCTTCAGGATGGCCTTCTGTTCGCGGGTAGCCGGGGCATCGGTGCGCGCATAGGCCGGCGCACCATAGTCCTCCGCCAGTTCCGCGTAGCGCTGCGACGGGGTCTTGCCCGTCACCGCCAGGATCTCCGCGGCCAGCAAGTCCAAGATGATGCCGTCCTTGTCGGTGGACCACACCGTACCGTCGAAGCGCAGGAAGGAAGCACCGGCGGATTCTTCGCCGCCGAAGCCGAGGGAGCCGTCGACAAGCCCCGGCACAAACCACTTGAAGCCCACCGGCACCTCCACGAGCTCGCGCCCCAGGCTGGCCACGACGCGGTCGATCATGGAAGAGGACACCAAGGTCTTGCCCACACTCGCATTTCCCCACTGGGGACGGTGGCTAAACAGGTACTCGATGGCCACCGCGAGGTAGTGGTTCGGGTTCATCAGCCCAGCATCCGGCGTAACAATGCCGTGGCGGTCAGCGTCAGCATCATTACCGGTAGCCAGGTCATACTTGGACCGGTTATCCACCAACGAAGCCATGGCATCCGGGGAGGAACAGTCCATGCGGATCTTGCCGTCGGTATCCAACGTCATAAAGCGGAAAGTGCCGTCTACCTCTGGGTTCACCACCGTCATGTTGAGTTCGTAATGCTCGGCGATGGCCGCCCAGTAGTCCACCGAGGCGCCGCCCATCGGGTCCGCTCCGATGCGCACGCCGGCGTCCTTGATGGCCGCCATGTCCACGACGTTGGCCAAATCGGACACATAGGAGTCGAGGTAATTGTGCTTCACGCAGCGTTCATCCAGCACGCCGTTGACCGGCGCGCGCTTCACACCCTCGAGCCCGGCGCGCAGGTAGTCGTTAGCCTTTGCTGCAATCCAGTCGGTGGCATCGGTATCCGCCGGACCGCCTGTCGGCGGGTTGTATTTGAATCCACCATCGCGCGGCGGGTTGTGAGACGGGGTGATAACAATGCCATCGGTGCCTGGGTTGGTCAGGATGGCGTGGGAAACAGCTGGCGTTGGGGTGTAGCGGCCGCGGTCATCTACACGGACCTCCAGTTCGTTGGCTAGGAGGACCTCGAGGGCGGAGACCATGGCGGGTTCGGACAGGGCGTGAGTATCACGGCCGATGAAGATGGCGCCCGTGGTGCCCTGCTCGGCGCGGTAGTCCACGATGGCCTGGGTGATGGCCAGGATGTGGGCCTCATTGAAGGCGGTGTCCAAGGCGGAGCCGCGGTGCCCAGAGGTGCCGAAGGAAACCTGCTGGTCAGGGTTATCGGCGTCGGGGGTGCGGGTGTAATACGCGGTGACCAACTCCGCGATATCGATGAGATCCGAAGGCTGGGCTAGTTGGCCGGCGCGCTCGTGTGCCATGGTGGTTTCCTCCTTGGGGATGTGGATGTACCTCAAGCTTGCCTGCTTCACGACGTTTTCGCATCCCAACTAGGATGGTGCCTATGCCACAGATCCTTCTTGTGGGCTGCGGGACCGCGCTCGGGGCGCTGGCCCGCTTTGGCCTTTCTTCGCTTCTCGGGGGCGGCGCGCTGCCGCTGTTGCTCATCAACGTTGTTGGCAGCGCTGTGATGGGCTATGCCAAGCCGCCCGCATTCTGGGGCACGGGTTTCTTGAGTGGGTTCACCAGTTTTGCCGCGTTTGCGTATCTCACTTCAGGTTTCGGGCCGGCGCAGGCGGGGGCGTATGTCCTGGCAACGGTTCTGGGCTGCACCGTGGCATACCTGGTCGGTGACCGCCTCCGGGATCGGAGGCGCGCATGATGCTCTCCATCTTGGCTGTGCTCGCCGGAGGTTTTGTGGGCGGTTGCGGGCGCTACCTGTTAACCCGCATCCTGCCCTCCCCCACGTGCACCTTCGCCGCGAACCTCATCGGCTCTGCGGTGGCCGGCGTGGCCTATGGCTACGCCACGCACGCGCACACCGCCGAGTTCTTCCTCCCCTTGCTCGCGGCCGGCGTGGCGGGCGGGCTATCGACATGGTCCACGTTGGCCAAAGAGCTCGGTGACATGATTAAGGCCAAGCGCTGGTGGCGCTTGGCGCGGTATCTCTTCTGGACGGTGGGCCTGGGCATCGTCCTGGCGTGGCGCGGGGCGTGGGTCGGCTCGCTTTTGGCCTAGCCTTCTCACCGCACTCCGCGTCTAAGCGCGCGAAGTGTTAGTCGGCGATGGCGTCCAACGGCGGGGTCTTTGCCGCGCGGTGGGCCGGCCACAGGGCGGCCAGCACACCGACGATGCCGGAGCCGACGAGCATGACGACGAGCATCATCCACGGCACCGTCGTGGAGTCGAGGCCTTCGTCCGCAAGCACGGAAATGAAGGACCACCCCATCCCCAGCCCCATGAGGATGCCCATGAGAGCGCCGAAGAGCGCAATCTGTACCGACTCCACGGTGATCATCGTGCGAATCTGGCGGCGCTGGGTGCCCACCGCGCGCAGCATACCAATCTCCTGGCGTCGTTCAATCACGCCCAAGGTGAGGGTATTGACAATGCCCAGGATCGCGATGACCACAGCCAACGCCAGCAGCGCGTAGAGGATGGTGAGCATCTGGTCAATCATGCCGGCGGCCTCGCCTGCGAATTCCTCGCCGGTGCGCACCTGCACCACGACGAGGTCCTTGACGGACTCCTCCAGGTTGGCGCGCAGCTTTTCCTTGTCATAGCCTTCCTCCGCGTTCACGTAGACCAACATGACGTTGAGGCTAGCCGGGTCGACGACCTCTGTTGCCGCGGAGGCGGAGACAGCTAAGCGCGGGAGCATCTGGAAGGGCTCATACGTGCCGAGGAGCTTCACCTGCGTGGTACGAGACAGATCCGGGCCCGCCAGCTCATAACTCTGGCCGACCTCCCAGCCCTGCTCTGCAGCCAGGTCGGCTTCGGCGATGAAGCCCGGCTCCTCGCCCGTCTTCAACGATCCTTCCACCAGGGTGAAGTTAAGGACGTCATCGGCGTTGCCATCGATGACCTGGCTGACCTTCATCTCCGGGCCATAGTTCATCGAAGCCTGACCATCCACCTGCAGGGGTGCTGTGCTCATCGACACGACCTGTCCGACGCCCTCAGTATCGCTGGCGCGCTGCACGGTCTCGTTCGGGGTCGGAAAGTTTCCAGACGTCGGGCCGGACAGCAAGAAGTCCGCGCGGGCGTCCTGCTCGACGGTGTCGGCCACCGAGGCCTTCATCGTCGCACCCAACATGCCGATCGAGGTCACCAGCGCCACGCCCAGCATGAGAGCGAATGCGGTCGCCGCGGTACGGCGCGGGTTGCGCGCCGAGTTCGTCGAGGCTAGCTTGCCCACCGCACCAAAGGGCGCACCAATCACGCGGCCAATCGCCGGAACGATGGGCAGGGAGATGGCCGGTCCAGCCAGGAAGAAGCCAAGGATCAGGTTGAGCGCGCCAAGACCCACGAGGGAGGCACGGATGCCCGTGGAGGCGTCGATAAGCACGCCGAGGACCGCGAAGATAATGCCCGCGACGAGCAACAGTCCACCCAGCACGCTGCGCACGAGGAGCGAAGAACCAGCTGCAGACTCGGTTGTGCGCATGGCTTCCACCGGCTTTACCGCACCCGCGCGGCGCGCCGGCGCCCACGCGGACACGATGGTGACCACCGCGCCCAAGAGCAGCGGCACGACTACTGCGCTGACGCTCAGGCCCAGACCGCCGCCCATGGGCATGTCCTTAGCTTCAAAGACTGCCTTGATGAGTGCGACTAAGCCCATACCTGTCACCACGCCGACGGCTGAGCCGACGAGCCCCACGATGAAGGCCTCCGTCACCACCGAACGCGTGATCTGGCTGCGGGAAGCACCGAGCGCACGCAGGAGCGCGAACTCCTTGGTGCGCTGGGCCACGATCATGGAGAAGGTATTCGCGATAATGAACGTGCCCACCAGCAGCGCGATGAGGCCAAAGGCGATGAGGAAGTAGTTGACGAATTTCAGGGCAGAGGAAATCTGATCCGACAGCTCATCGGCCAGCTTCTGGCCGGATTCCGCCTCGACCTCGAAGGTGTTGTTGAGGTGCTCCACGAGCGCATCGGCATCGACGCCGTCGGCCGCAGCGACCTTCAGCTGGGAAGAGTCTCCATAGCGCTCAACGAAGGCCTCGTGTTCCATGAGCAACGTCAGACTGGGGCCCTGGTCCACCACAGGCTTGACGACGCCCACGACCTTCACCTCATCGCGCTGGTCCGGGTGCACGACGAGGAGGGTGTCGCCGACGTGGATGCCGAACTTCTCGGCGGCGGAGTCGTTGATGAGGACTTCGCCGGTCCCGTGGGGCTCGGAGCCGTCGACAAGCGTGGCGGGCTCACCGACGGATTGGTCCTCCGGGTAGTAGGGCTGCACGCTGGAGGTGCCGCCGCCGGTTTGAAAGGCCTCGGCATCCTTGTTGGCAACCACGACGGTCTGGCTGCTTTGCATGTTGACTGCGCGCACGTCGGGGTCGGCGGCGATGTCATCGCGCATCTTCTGGTCGAGGATTGGGCCGCCTTCCTTCTGGCTCACGGCCGCATCCACACCGGTAAATGCGGTAGACACCGCAGAGTCGAAGGTGTTCGACAGCGAGTTGGTGAACATGAAGGAGCCCGAAATGAACGCGGTACCCAGCACCACCGCCAGCAGGGTCAGGGCAAGGCGCAGCTTATGCGCGAGAATATTGCGCACGGAGACCGTGCGCATGGTGTTCTTTGTGGCCATGCTCTAGCCCTCGATTTCTGCCATCACGGCGTGGATGGACTCCATGGTCGGATTCATGAGCTCATTAACCAGGCGGCCATCGGCGAGGAAGACCACGCGGTCGGCGTACGAGGCGGCCTTGGCGTCGTGCGTAACGATAACCACGGTCTGCCCATCCTTGTCCACGGCGGTGCGCAAAATGTCGAGCACCTCGGCGGAGGAGTTCGAATCCAGGTTGCCGGTGGGCTCATCACCGAAGATGATCTCCGGACGGGAAACCAGGGCGCGCGCACACGCCACGCGCTGCTGCTGGCCGCCGGAGAGCTCGGCTGGGCGGTGGGACAGGCGGTGGGACAGACCAAGACGCGTGGTGACCTCATCAAACCACGCCTTATCGACCTTGTTGCCAGCGATATCGGTAGGCAGCGTGATGTTCTCTGCCGCGGTCAACGTGGGCACCAAGTTAAAGGACTGAAAGATGAAACCCAAGCGGTCGCGGCGCAGGGCGGTAATGTCTTTATCGCTGAGCTGCGACATATCGGTGTCACCGATGAAAGCCGAGCCGGACGTCGCCGAATCGAGGCCCGCCATAGTGTGCATGAGGGTGGATTTGCCGGAGCCCGACGGGCCCATGATGGCGGTGAAGGTATTGCGCGCGAACTCAACGTCGACGTGGTCCAACGCGGTGACTGCGGTATCTCCCTGACCGTATTGTTTGAACAGGTCAACGGCGCGTGCCGCGGCAGTCGTCGTTGGGGTGGTCATGGACGTGTTCTCCTTATAGATAGGGAAAGTAACGTCACTACCCTATCTTGCCTTGGGTAAGTTATGTGACGCGTGTGGTCTAAAATATGCTCCATGCGCGCATCCCTTTCCGCTCTAGAGCATTACGACCGTTGTGCCGAAGCAGCCGCGGCTCAGGTCATGCGCCACTACTCCACTAGTTTTTCCCTGGCCACGCGGCTTCTCTCACCCAGGGTGCGCGTGGATATCCGTAACTTATACGCCATGGTGCGCACGGCCGATGAGATCGTCGACGCGGGGCTTGCTCCCCAGGACGCCGCCGTGCTTCTCGACGCCTACGAGGCCACCGTCCGCGCCGCCCCCTCCCAGCGTTTTCACGCCGACCCCGTGGTGCACGCGTATGCGCTCTCCGCGCGGCGCTGCGGATTCCAGGACGAGCACATCGCAGAGTTCTTTGCTTCCATGCGCTGCGATCTGACCCAGAGCACGCACACACACGACTCCTTCGAGAATTACGTGTCCGGCTCCGCGGAAGTCATTGGGCTCTTGTGTTTGGATGCCTTCTACGCCGGTCAGGCGCGACCGGCCGGCATCGAGGAAGGCGCGCGGCGCTTGGGCGCGGCGTTTCAGAAGATCAACTTCTTGCGCGATCTGCGCGAGGACTCCGCAGACCTCGGCCGCTCGTATTTTCCAGCGCTGCCCGATCCCACTGGCTTGGACGAGGAGAGGAAGGCTGCCATCATCGCTGATATTCGCGAGGACCTGTCTGTAGCGCAGGGTGCCATCGAGTTGCTGCCGCGCGGCTCCCGCATGGGCGTGGCGGCGGCTACCGCCCTCTTTACTGAGCTCACCGACCAGCTCGAGGCAACCCCCGCCGTCGAGATCCTCACGACAAGGGTGTCGGTATCACCAGCGCGTAAGGCCTTCCTCGTGAGCCGGGCAGCTGCATCGGCGGTGAAATAAACATGGGCAAGCGGGTTGTCGTCATCGGCGCTGGCATCGCGGGGCTTGCCACCGCGGCGTTGATGCTGCGGGAGGGCTGGGACGTGGTCGTCGTCGAGAAGCAGCGTAGCGTCGGCGGGCGGGCGGGAGTCCTAGAAGTCGACGGCTTCCGTTTCGATACGGGGCCTTCGTGGTATCTCATGCCGGAGGCTTTTGATGAATTTTTCCGGGCCTGTGGGACGAGCACCGAGCGTGAGCTGGACCTCGTCCCCCTCTCGCCTGCGTATCGCGTGTACAACGAGGACGGCGCGTTCCTGGATGTGGAGAGCGGCGTGGAGGAGGTCGCGCACCTATTCGAGTCTATTGAGCCGGGCGCGGGTGAGCGCGTACGGGCGTATTTGGCGCGCTCCTCCGACGTCTACGCGGTGGCGCTGAGCAGCTTTTTGTACACCACGTTTTCGCGCCCTACTGAGCTGCTGACACGGGAGGTGCTCACGCGGCTGGGCACGCTCGCGATGCTGCTGACGCGTTCGCTGGACAGGCTGGTAGCGGCGCAGTTTCAGGACTATCGCCTGCATCAGGTCCTGACCTATCCGGCAGTGTTTTTGTCGACCGAGCCTCAGGCCGCGCCGGCCCTGTATTCCTTGATGAGCCACACCGACCTGGTCGAAGGTGTGCGCTACCCGCAGGGTGGCTTCGCCGCGGTGGTCGCGGCGATTGCGCGCCAAGCGGAGGGTGCAACCTTCCTCATGGGTACCGCGGTGACGGCAATTGAGTGCACGGACGGGCGCACAACTGGCGTGCGGCTGGATGACGGCCGCTTCATTTCTGCAGAGGCCGTGGTGTCGGCGGCGGACCTGCGCCACACCGAAACCGCGTTACTGCCTGAGTCAGCGCGGACCTACCCGGAAAGCTACTTCGCACGGCGCGATCCGGGTTTGGGTACGGTTCTGGTGTTCCTCGGCGTCCGCGGCGAGCTGCCGCAGCTTGAGCACCACACTCTGTTGTTTAGCAAGGACTGGGAGCCCGATTTCCGCGCCGTCTACCACGGCCCGGAGGCCTCGCGTCCGCTCGGTGCTTCGGAGTCTATCTACGTATCCAAGACATCCGCGACGGATCCTGACGTGGCGCCGGAGGGCTGCGAGAACCTCTTTGTGCTCGTCCCTGTGCCGGCGGAAGATACTTTTGGCTCAGGCGATGCCTATGGTGAGGAAGAATCGCCGCGCGTCGCCGCGATTGCTGACGCCGCTATCCACCAGATAGGCACATGGCTTGGCATTCCGGACTTTGCCGAGCGCATCGTCGTGCGCCGAACGGTGGGGCCCTCTGATTTTGTGCAGCGCTATAACGCGTGGGCAGGTGGAGCGGTGGGGCCTGCACATACGCTGCAGCAATCCGCGTTCTTCCGTGGGCGCAACGTCTCGCGAAAACTGAAGAACCTGTTCTACGCGGGCGGAACGACCGTGCCGGGCGTGGGAGTGCCAATGTGCCTTATTTCTGCGCACAACGTCCTCACGCGGATGCGTGAACAGCGCTAAACGTTGGGCCCGAGTGCACTCTCAATTCGCGCTGAATTCCCCCAGTGCTGACCCCCGTGAAAGAACTTGGTTCTCAGTCCCCACTCCTCGGCATGGAATTCACGAAAAGGCCGTGCAGCGCTGCATAGCGTAGTCTGAGGAGGTTGACGTCGAGTGGAAAGGCGAAGCGATGGCAGAAACTACTGAGCAGGCCAGCGAGACCGTAGAGGCATGGCTGAAGCAAGAAGACGCTATCGATCCTAAAAAGGCCCCTCGTCTCCAGGAGCTCTTAGCCCGCGTTCCCCGTCAAGACCTCATCGCGATTGTGGAGCGTCAAAATGCTCTCCGCGCTGCGCTAGCCCTCCGCCTGCTGCCGCGGGAAAAGTCCATCGCAGTCTTCGACGCACTCGATGCAAAGCACCAAGCGGACATCATTGATGAGCTGGGCAACGCCGATGTCTACGAGTTCTTCGACGAGTTGGACCCCGAAGACCGAGTGGCGCTCTTGGATGAGCTGCCCGCGGAGATTGCGGATCGCCTCCTCCGTTCACTGACCCAGACTCAGCGCGACGTGACCGGAGTGATCCTTGGATACACGAAGGGCTCCGTCGGGCGTCGTATGTCGCCAGAGGTGCCCGACATTCACCCGGAAATGAGCATGGAAGATGCCCTGTACACGCTCCGGGATACGGCCGATGAACTGGAGACCATCTATACCGTTCCGGTGACGCGCAAGGACCGGCGTCTGGTGGGCGTCGTCAGCCTGCGCGAACTCTTCACGGCTGAGCGCGGTGTACTCATTGAGGACATCATGAACGAGCCGGTATATGCATACGCGACTGCCGACGCCGAGGAGACCGTGCGGTGGTTCTTGCCCCTCGATATGCTAGCTCTGCCAATTGTGGATGATTCACACCGCCTCGTCGGTCTTCTTACGTGGGACGATGCCACGGACATCATGGAAGAAGCGGACAGCGAGGACTCTGCTCGTTCCGGTGGTACAGAAGCGCTCCAGCAGCCTTACTTGTCGACGCCGTTGCTCAAGCTCGTTCGCTCCCGCATTCTCTGGCTGCTCGTGCTCGCTGTGTCAGCTCTGCTGACCGTGCGGGTTCTCGATTCCTTCGAGGACACCTTGGCCAAGGCGGTTGTACTGTCGCTGTTCATCCCTCTGCTCACCGGCACGGGCGGCAATACAGGAAACCAGGCGGCTACTACAGTGACCCGTGCGCTCGCGCTTGGCGACGTCCGAACGCGCGACCTCCTTTCCGTAATGTGGCGCGAGCTGCGCGTCGGAATGCTGCTCGGCGCCGTACTGGGACTGGCTGGTCTCGTCTTGGCGACGGTGGTCTACGGCGTCGATATCGGTATCGTGATCGGTTCCACCCTGTTTCTTATCTGCTCGATGTCAGCGACGGTAGGTGGGCTCATGCCAATTGTGGCTAAGACGGTGGGCGCGGATCCCGCTGTGTTTTCTAACCCGTTTATTTCCACGTTCTGTGACGCGACGGGCTTGATTATCTACTTCTTCATCGCAAAGTCCGTCCTGGGTATCTAGTCCGATAGAAGCTTCGGCGCTGCATCGCACGGCCTGCCGACCTTCCTGCGGCCGTACTAGAGCCGCATCGTCCTCTTGGAAACAAGTCCTTAGCACCCTAGAGCAGCTGGGCTTCCACATGCATGACACTAGAGCCGCTTGCTATGCGGTTACCCCCTCTCCTCTACCGGGCTGAACACCATCGATTTCTGCGTCCAACTGTCCACCACAAAGAGTGTGGCTGCAACCACTCCTGCCGCTTTCACGGACAGCCTAGAACCGTGGCAGTACAAGGTGCGCCTTGCCTTCTGCAAGCGTCCTGAAGTCATTCGCGAAGCAGTTGCCCGCCTGACGTACGAAGAAAATGCCTGCGGCACGCGGCTTTGTGCTCAGTGTCAACAAATAGTCGCCCGGACCTGACCCCCGTTAGGTAGACACCTGATATCCAGCCCAGTTGGGCTGGGAAGAAAGGTAATCTACCACCATGCCTAGGTACTCCGAACAGTTCAAACGTGATGCTGTGGCCCTCTACGAAAACAATGAGGACCTCTCACTTCACGCGGCTTCAGCAGAGCTTGGAGTCAATCGTTCCTCACTTTATTCGTGGCTTAAGCAGTACGGCACCGGCAAGCGTGCCCGCACGAAGACCTTGCGCGATGAGGCTCAGGCGACAACCGATTCTGAGCGGATCCGCCAGCTAGAAAAAGAAAACGCAAAGCTGCGCGAAGAACGCGACATCCTGCGTAAGGCCGCGAAGTATTTTGCCG
>NZ_KV794789.1:0-440 GCF_001808895.1 Corynebacterium sp. HMSC070E08 | reverse complement strand
GATACCCGGCCTAAAGATACGTACCGGTTTTCTTCTAACGGCACCTCAGCGTGGTTGGAACTGCAGGTTGGGGAAGACACCGGCATTAAACTCGATGCCTTCATCCACCAGACCGCCGCCAAGGAAGACATCACTGTCGCTGAGGCAGTCATCAAACTGCTTTCCGGTGAAATACAGCCACCAGCTACGGTGGTGCTCCACACCTACCAGGCCTGCGATATTGAGGATGCACCGACCTTTATTGAAGGCTTCGGCTGGCGAGCTGAGCCCATGCCACATGACAAGATGCGGGATTTAACCGAAGAGATAAAAGAGGCCGATGGCTACCAGCCAGGAATCATCATGCGCAAACTTGTCGAAGGACGCGACGGTACCTGCCGGGTCGGCGGCTGTGGCGAGCCTGCTTTTCTCAGCCAGTTGGATCACCGACACAACTGGGC
>NZ_KV794788.1:0-41870 GCF_001808895.1 Corynebacterium sp. HMSC070E08 | reverse complement strand
CGAACGCATCGCCATTGTCGGAAAGGATTTCTTGAGGTTTGCCGTAGGCGGCGAACGCTGCGGCCAGTACGGCGCGCGCATCAGTACCGTTTTCTGGCAGAGCGAATGCTGTGGTTCCGACATCGAATCTGCTGGCATCATCGATAATCTGGTAAATCGTGACATGTGTGTGGGCATGGTCAAAGAGGCGATAGACCAGTCCATCGATTTGCCAGAGTTCACCGACGTGATCACGGGCGAAGCGCTTATAGGAGCTGCGTGGCCGTTTGCGGGCATTGGCATCAACAAATCCCAGTTCATGCAGCCACGAGGCGATTGTAGAACGCGATGGGGTGGAATCTGGGCCTGAAGTGTCAAACAAGAAGTAGTAGATCGACCAAGGCCCATAATCCAAGCCTTGCTCCATCAACTCCTGTCTGGCGTGGACGACTGCGATTTTATCGGCCTCGTCAAATTTCTTCATCGGATTCTTCGGGGCAGTCGAATCAGGCACAATACCTGCGCGACCCTTCTGCTCTATCCGGTGTTTGATGTTGTGGTACGTCTGCCGCGAGATTCCTAATTCTTTGCAAAACTGTGTGACCGTCTTGCCGTCACGAACGGGATCGAAATCTGCGACCTTTCTACGCTTATGCAATGGAATAGCCATCCGGCTATTCCACCGCCGCAAACGTCCAAAAAGCCACTAGACATCCCGTCCAAAAACATCCTGGACTCCGTGTCCAAAAAGTCGCTAGACATCACACATCTAGGTTTCTTTTGCTAGGTTTCTTTCTTTCTGTGGGGGCTTAGCGGCGGCATTAAAAGAGGGCCCAGCGTTGTGCTGGGCCCCTTTCAGTTTCAAGCTCCTAGAGCTTGAAACGAACTACTTGAGCTTGATGAGCGCGGAAGAGAAGTAGTCCTCGATGGCAGCTGGGTCATCGAGCGGAAGGACCGCTCCCACGTACTGGTCCGGGCGAACGATGACGACGGCACCGTCGCGAGAAATGCCGCGGGTGTGGAAGATGTCCTTGTCTCCCGGCAGAGCATTGAAAACATTCTCCCAGTTCGGGATAGTGAACTTGCCGTTGCGGGGGCGGAACAGGAGCGGAGCGTCCAGGATCTCGTACTCGTGATGGTTCGTCTGCTGGTAAATAGCCTTCACGTCGAAATAGGTGTTCTCATCGGCACCCTCGGGCGTGAACTTAGCCAGGATGGGGCCCATCTTGTCAGCCCACTCGCTGAGCTTTGAGGTCTCGCCGGCCTTGGGGGCATCAGCGAAGGCGTAGATGCGGTAGCGGCCGTCAGCGGTGTGCTGGTGGCCCAGGTGCTGGGGGTACGCGTCACAGCGGCGCAGAACCTCGTAGGACTTGAAACGCTTGCCTACCGGGAAGCCGACGGCCAACTTCTGGTGCTCGGTGTTGCCGACGATGAGGTTCTCTTCGTACTGCGTCATCATGCCGGCGGCGAACTCCTCTGCGGAGACGTAGTACTTCTCGACTGCCTCGGGATCATCCAGCTCCTCGGTTGGGGTGGCCATGAGGGTCGACCATTCGCGGTCGAAGTTGATGAGGTTCTGCGCGGCTGGCTGGCGCTCGCCGTGGTAGGTGGCCAGGAGTTCCTTCGGCGCGCGGCCATCGAGGACGTGGCCGAGCTTCCACCCGATATTGAAGCCATCCTGCATGGAGACGTTCATGCCCTGGCCGGCCTTGGCGGAGTGGGTGTGGCAGGCATCGCCGGTGAGGAAGACGCGCGGGTCCTCATCGTTGTTGTCGAAGGCATCGACGAGGCGGTGCCCCACCTCGTACACGGAGTGCCAAGCGACCATCTTGACGTCGATGAAGTAGGGCGAGTAGATCTCGTTTGCCTTCTCGATGATCTTCTCAATCGGGGTGGAGCGGACCTTGTGGTTGTCATCCTCGGGCACGACACCAAGGTCGACGTAGATGCGGCAGAGGTAACCGCCCTCACGCGGGATGTGCAGGATTGAGCCGGCCTGCGAGTGGATGGCACACTTGGTGCGCCAGTCCGGGAAGTCGGTATCGACGACAACGTCCATGACGCCCCATGCGTGATTGGTCTGGTCACCCTTGAGCGAGCAGCCAATGGACTTGCGGACGCGGGACTTCGCGCCATCGCAGCCCACGACGTACTTAGCGCGTACGTCGCGCGGGTTGCCGTCGACATCCTCGAGGTGCACCGTCACGGGGTATTCGCCCTCCCCTACCTCAAGGGAGACGAAGTTCCAGCCGTAATCCGGGGTGATTCGGCCGGGTGCTCGGCGTGCGTAGCGGGCGAAGTAGTCCAACACGCGAGCCTGGTTCACAATGAGGTGGGGGAACTCGGAGATTCCGTGTTCGTCGTCAATCGGACGGGCGCCGCGAACAATCTTGGAGCGGTCCTGCGGATCGGGGTTCCAGAAGGACATCTCGGTGATTTCGTAGGCCTCTTCCGTGATTTCCTTGGCAAAGCCGAAGGCCTGGAAGGTTTCTACGGAGCGGGACTGGATGCCGTCGGCCTGGCCCAACTCGAGGCGGTGAGGACGGCGTTCAATGATGCGCGTGTTGACGTCGGGGAACATTGCTAGCTGCGCGGCCGCGATCATGCCGGCCGGGCCGGAGCCGACAATGAGGACGTCCATTTCATCGGGAAGCTCAGAGGCGCGATCGATGCCATACCCGGCGGGCTCGTGCACGCGGGGATCTTCCGAAACGTAGCCGTTGTGGTGGAACTGCACTGTGGACTCCTTAGTCAGCGGGTTGTCGTGGTCGAGAACAAAAGCGAGTGATGGGGGTGGTAGCTACTCCCCCATCGCTCTGTGAGCTTTGCTCGTGGAGGTGGTGACTCAGTTCAAGGCGTCTGGAGGATGTGAGCTGGGTCTTATTTCTAGAATCATATATGATGCGCGTCTCCTGCACAATGATCTGCGCACGGGACGTCGCCTAGCGCGGGCTGAAGATGAAGTGCCCCTGAGATTGCTCGGCCTCGTGCTCTGCGCCAAGTGCGATTCCCTTGCGCTCACGCAGGATGAAGGCGCAGATGAAGCCGACAATCGAGGCGGAGACGAGGTAGCCCGACACCGCGAAGGTGGTGCCGGTAGCCTCCACGAGCGACGCGGCGATCATGGGGGCGAAGGCGCCGCCCAACACCGAGCCAAGCGCATAAGTGATGGACACGCCGGTAGCGCGAATGGAGGCGGGGAAGAGCTCGGCGTACATCGCGGACTGTGCCCCATAGGTCAGGCCCAGGCCGACGGTCAGGAAAATAAGTGCGCCGTAGAGAAGCCCCAGACTACCGGTGTTGACCAGCGGGAAAAGGGCGGCAGCGCCGATTCCCTGCAGGATGAATCCGATGAGGTAGGTGTTTCGGCGGCCGATGTAATCGGAGATGTATCCCGCGAACAACGTCATCAATGCCCACGTGACCGCAGAGACGGTCACGGCGTTGAGGACGTCACCGCGGTCGAGGGCAACGAGGCCGTCGGGATCGGTGGCGTAGCGCTGAATATAGCCGCCCGTGGTCATGTACCCGACGGTGCCGTTACCTGCAAAAACGAGGGCCGCGACCAGGACCAGCGGGGTGAAATTCTTGAAGAGCTTGCCAATGGGGTTGGTGGCCTCTTCCTCCTCGCGCTCTGCAATCTCTTCGAAGACTGGGGACTCGTCGACGCCCATGCGGATGAGGTAGCCCACCAGGATGAGAACGAAGGAGAGCAGGAAAGGTACGCGCCAGCCCCAGCTCATGAAGGCGTCGCCAGGCGCGATGGTGTTCATGATGGAGAGCACGCCGGAAGAAAGCAGCAGACCGGCAGGAACGCCGATCTGGGGGCCTGCGCCGTAGAGGCCGCGCTTGTCATTCGGCGCGTGTTCCACAGCCATGAGCACGGCGGATCCCCACTCGCCACCTGCGGAGATGCCCTGGATAATGCGCAGGGTGATGAGAAGGATCGGCGCCCAGATTCCAGCGGTCTCGTAGGTGGGCAGAAGGCCGATGAGGGTGGTCGCACCGCCCATGGCGATGAGCGTGACCATGAGAACCACGCGGCGGCCAAGACGGTCGGCAAAGTGTCCTGCCAGAAACGCGCCGACCGGGCGGAACAGGAAGGACAATCCCACGGTCAGGAAGGAAATGATGGTGGCTAGGCCACCCTCGAGCGGGCCGAACATGAGCTGGTTGAACACGAGTCCGGCCACTGCGGCATAGAGGAAGTAGTCGTACCACTCGATGGCGGTACCGATGGTAGTCGCGGCGACGACGCGGCGGCGTTCGGCCGTCGAAATTGCCGGCGTGACAGATGTGTGCGACATTCTGGTTCCTTTCGGCATGCGGTGTGCCATATATGGAAATGCGTGTGAGTTGAACCACTTGCGGTGGTGGTAGGGATAATATACGATCTGGGCAAGGATTTGTTCACAATTAAGGATTCTTCATGGCTGTACCTGAGTTCTTGCCGGTTAAACCGGGCAAAATGATCGCTGTCCATGTGGCTTTCGAGTCCCGCGCAGCTCAGCGCGGTCGCTGGCCCAAGACCCCGAGCTACTTCCTCAAGGCGACCAGCACGCTGGCTGAATCGGGCGGGGTTGTTGAACGCCCCGAGGGAACGGAGCTGCTGGCTTTCGAGGGAGAAATCGCGCTCATCATCGGAACCCCGGCCCGCAACGTATCGCTTGAGGATGCGTGGAAGCACGTCGCCTACGTGACGGCTTCGAACGACATCGGCCTGTATGACTACAAGGTGCAGGATAAAGGCTCCAACACCCGCTCCAAGTCCCGTGACGGGTACACCCCCATTGGGCCGGAGCTTATCGACGCCCAAGGGATCGACCCGAAGGGACTGCGCCTGCGCACCTGGGTCAATGGCGAGGTTGTTCAGGAGGGAACCTCTTCTGATGAGGATCTCATCTTCCCGCTCGCCCAGTTTGTGGCCGACCTGTCCCAGCACATGACGCTGGAGACCGGTGACATCATCCTCACCGGCACCCCGGCGGGTTCCTCCGTTATCGAGCCGGGGGATGTCGTTGAGGTCGAGGTTGACGTGCCGGGTGGCGTGAGCTCCGGCAGGTTGAAGACCACCGTGAAGGAAGTCCCCGCTTCCTTCGATCCACAGCTGGGCAACCTGCCCTACGTGGACGATAAGCAGCGCGAGGACGCCTACGGTGACCGCGAATCCGCCGGCCTTCCCCCCAAGGATGAGGGCGGGCTCGACCCAGAGCTCAAGGCAGCATTGGAGAAGGCACCGACCGCCGGCCTGTCCGCCCAGCTGCGACAGCGCGGAATCAACCAATCCGTGATCGAAGGCGTCTACCCGCAGGCCAAGGGAACCAAGATGGTGGGTGTTGCCCGCACGCTGCGCTTTGTGGCTGGCCGTGAGGATCTGTTTAAGTCTCATGGCGGTGGACTCAACGAGCAGAAGAAGGTCTTCGACACCGTCAAGGAAGGCGAGGTCATCGTTATTGAGGCCCGCCAGGAATCCGGCTCCGGAACGCTCGGCGACATCCTGGCGCTCCGCGCGAAGGTCCGCGGTGCCGCAGGCGTCGTGACCGACGGCGGCGTGCGTGACTACGAGGCCGTTAAGGAGATTGGTCTGCCCGTCTTCACGCAGGGCGCACACCCGTGCGTTCTCGGCCGTAAGCATGTCCCGTGGGATAGCGATATCGCTGTTTCCTGCGGAAACGCCACCGTCCTCCCAGGTGACATCATCGTTGGTGATGATGACGGCGTCGTGGTCATCCCCCGCGATATCGCAGCCGAAGTCGCCGAAGGTGCCCTCGCCAAGGAGCACGAGGACGAATGGGTCGCTTCCCAGGTGGAGGAAGGCGCCAGCTTGGATGGGCTCTTCCCGCCGACCGGAGCGAACAAGGAAGCCTACATCGCTTTCCGTGATGGAAAGGCAGGTGGTCAATGACGCAAACCGCAGCACCAGCCGGGGAAAGTAAATCCCAACAAGCCTATAACTGGATAAGTGAAAGGATTCGGACTCGCGACTATGAGCCCGGGTATCGCCTCGTGTTGGCAACAATCGCGGATGAACTGGGGATCAGCGTAGTTCCCGTCCGTGAGGCTATTCGGCAACTCGAAGCGGAAGGGATGGTCACCTACGAACGCAACGTCGGTGCCAGCGTGACCACCTACAATCGCGAGGCCTACTACGAATCCATGGACATCGTGGCCACCGTGGAAGCCAATGCCACGGCCCAATCCGCCCCGTATCTCAACGCGGAGGATATTGCCCGGGCGCGGGAGATCAACCAGCGCATGCGGGAGCTCGATATCCACCACGATCCAGAAGAATTTACCCAGCTCAACAAAGAATTTCATAGCGTTCTCTTCTCCAAGTGCCCGAACGAGAGGTTGAAGGACTTGGTGGTGGACCAATGGAAGCAATTGGAATACCACCGCGTCTCGACCTTCCGCTACGTGCCGGAGAGAGCCCAAGAGTCAACGCGCGAGCACGAGCAATTGGTCAGCCTCATTGAGGCTGGCGCGGAACCCGCCTACATAGAAAAAGTGGCCAGGCAACACCGACTGGCCACCCTCAACACCTATCGCAAGAAAAACGATTAAGGAGTTCACAGTACTCATGGCTATCAACAACGATGCTGCTAAGCCCACCGACCTTCCAGAGAAGATTCTTCACTACATCAACGGCGAGTTTGTCCCGTCGATTGACGGAGATGAATTCGAGGTCCTCGACCCGGTAACCAATAAGGCCTACATCAAGGCCGCTTCTGGCAAGCCGGAAGACATTGACAAGGCTGTTGCTGCCGCGAAGGACGCTTTCGAGAACGGCCCGTGGTCCAAGGCCCTGCCGCGCGAGCGCGCCCGCGTCCTCAACAAGATCGCGGACATCGTCGAAAGCCGCGCAGACAAGCTCGCTGCTTGGGAATCCTTCGACTCCGGCTTGCCGATCACCCAGGCCAACGGTCAGGCCAAGCGCGCTGCGGAGAACTTCCGCTTCTTCGCTGACCTGATTGTCGCCCAGGCTGACGACGCCTACAAGGTACCGGGCCGCCAGATCAACTACGTCAACCGTAAGCCGATTGGCGTGGCGGGCCTGATTACCCCGTGGAACACCCCGTTCATGCTGGAGTCCTGGAAGCTCGCCCCGGCCATCGCCACCGGTAACTCCGTCGTCCTCAAGCCGGCTGAGTTCACTCCCCTCTCCGCACAGCTGTGGGCAGGCATCTTCGAGGAGGCCGGCCTCCCGAAGGGCGTCTTTAACCTGGTCAACGGCTTCGGCGAGGAAGGCTACGCCGGCGACCCGCTGGTTAAGCACCCGGACGTCCCGCTGATCTCTTTCACCGGTGAATCCCGCACCGGCCAGATCATTTTCGGCAACGCAGCCCCGCACCTCAAGGGCCTGTCGATGGAGCTGGGCGGCAAGTCCCCGGCCATCGTCTTCAGCGACGCCGACCTGGAGACAGCTATTGACGCCTGCATCTTCGGCGTCTTCTCCCTCAACGGTGAGCGCTGCACCGCCGGCTCCCGCATCCTGGTTCAGCGCGATATCTACGATGAGTTCGTGGAGCGCTACGCCGCCCAGGCTAAGCGCGTGAAGGTGGGCCTGCCCTCCGATCCGACCACCGAGGTCGGCGCCCTGGTGCACCCGGAGCACTACGAGAAGGTCACCTCCTACATCGAGATCGGCAAGCAGGAGGCCACCCTGGCCGCCGGCGGCGAGCGTCCGGAAGGCTTCCCGGAAGGCAACTTTGTTCAGCCGACCGTCTTCGTTGACGTCAAGCCGGACGCACGAATCTTCCAGGAAGAAATCTTCGGCCCCGTCGTTGCTATCACCCCGTTCGATACCGACGAAGAGGCACTCGAGCTGGCGAACAACACGAAGTATGGTCTTGCCGCCTATGTGTGGACCTCGGATCTGAAGCGTGCCCACAACTTTGCCCAGAACGTTGAGGCCGGCATGGTGTGGCTCAACTCCAACAATGTCCGCGACCTGCGCACCCCCTTCGGCGGCGTGAAGGCTTCCGGCCTGGGCCACGAGGGCGGCTACCGCTCGATCGACTTCTACACCGATCAGCAGGCCGTCCACATCAACCTGGACAAGGTGCACAACCCGGTCTTTGGCAAGCAGGACCAGTAACGTCTACACGCCCCCTTCACTCCCCCATTACTAATTCACACTAAGGAGCCATCATGGCTGACATTCAGGCCCCCGACATTCTGCGTTGCGCCTACATGGAGATCATCGTTACCGATCTCGCTGCATCCCGTAAGTTCTACGTTGACACCCTCGGTCTCGTCGTGACCGAAGAAAACGAGAACGAAATCTACCTGCGCACCTACGAAGAGTTCATCCACCATAACCTCGTGCTGCGTCAGGGCCCCGTTGCTGCCGTCGCTGCATTCTCCTTCCGCGTTCGTTCGCCGGAGGACCTGGACCTCGCCGAGGAGTTCTACAAGGCACGTGGCTGCGAGGTCCGCCGTAACAAGGATGGCTTCGTCAAGGGCATCGGTGACTCCGTGCGTGTTCAGGACCCGCTGGGATTCCCGTACGAGTTCTTCTACGAGGTTGAGCACCGTGAGCGTCTGGCCTGGGCATACGACGCCCACATCCCTGGTGCGCTCGTTCGCCTCGATCACTTCAACCAGATCACCCCGGATGTCCCTGCCGCCGTGCAGTACATGGAGGAGCTCGGATTCCGCACCACAGAGGACATTCGCGATGAGGAAGGAACCGTTTACGCTGCATGGATGCGCCGTAAGCCGACGGTGCACGACACCGCCATGACCGGTGGCGATGGCCCGCGTATGCACCACATCGCCTTCGCTACCCACGAGAAGCACAACATCATCGCGATTTGTGACAAGCTGGGTGCGCTGCGCGAATCCGACCGTATTGAGCGCGGCCCGGGCCGCCACGGTGTTTCCAATGCGTACTACCTGTACCTGCGTGACCCGGACGGCCACCGCGTAGAGATCTACACCCAGGACTACTACACCGGCGACCCGGATAACCCGGTCGTGACCTGGGATGTTCACGATAACCAGCGTCGTGACTGGTGGGGAACCCCGGTTGTTCCGTCCTGGTACCGCGATGGCTCCACCGTCCTCGACCTGGATGGCAACCCGGTGCCGCTGGTCGCTCGCGAGGATGAGTCCGAGCTCGAGGCCACCATTGGTGCGGACGGCTTCTCCTACACCCGTAAGGAAGACTCGGAGGAGATGCCGGAGTGGAAGCAGGGCGAGTACAAGCTGGGTAACCAGCTCTAAAACGGCCTAAGCACTCAGGTTGATTAACGTGGTCCCGCGGCGTCGATAATGCGCACATAACGCGGGGCCGCGTTGTCGTTTCACGTGAAACCGCAACGTTTAACAACCATTACAACACCACAGTCACGTTCAATAACACAGTAAGGAGCGAAGAACATGCTGGATGAGAAACAGCACATCGCTATTGCAGATGAACTGGCGCAAGCCGAAAAGGACCGTTCAATGGTCCCGCTGCTGACCGCCCGTTTCCCGGAGATGAGCATTGAGGACTCCTACGCGGTGCAGCGCGAGTGGGTGCGCCGCGGCATCGAAGACGGGCGCCGTCTCGTCGGCCGTAAGATTGGCCTGACCTCCAAGGTTATGCAGGAGGCCACGGGAATCACCGAGCCAGACTACGGCGCAATCTTTGAAGACCAGGTTTATGAGAACGGCTCCACTATCGAGCACGCGCAGTTCTCCAACGTCCGCATCGAGGTTGAGCTGGCCTTCGTGCTCAAGGAGGAGCTAAAGGGGCCGAATTGCAGCATCTTCGACGTGCTGCGCGCTACTGAGTATGTTGTCCCTGCTCTGGAGATCCTCTCCTCCCGCATCGAGATGGAGGGACGCACCATTGTCGACACCATTTCGGATAACGCAGCCCTCGGCGCCATGATCTACGGCGGCAACCCGGTGGAACCCGCGGACGTCGACCTGCGCTGGGTGTCCGCGCTGCTCTACCGCAACGAGTCCATCGAAGATACGGGTGTGGCGGCGGCCGTGCTGAACCACCCGGCAATGGGCGTGGCCTGGCTTGCCAACAAGCTTCACGCGCACGGCGATAGCCTTGCCGCCGGCGACATCATCCTGGCCGGTTCCTTCACCAAGCCCATGTGGGTTGAACCGGGCGATACCGTCCATGCAGACTATGGAAAGTTGGGGTCCATCACATGCCGATTCCAGTAAAGCTGCCGCCCACTTTCGCGGACGTCCTAGAAAAGGCCGAGCAGCCGCTCGTTGGCGCCTGGATCTGTTCCGGCTCGGAGGCTGCAGCGGAGATCATCGCCTCGGCTGGCTTTAGCTGGACGCTGATCGACGGCGAGCACTCGCCCTATGGCCTCGAAACCATCCTCTCTCTGCTGCGGGCTACCGACGCCTACGGCTTGACGCGCGTGGTCCGCGTGCCAGTAAACAACACGGCACTCATCAAACAGTACCTTGACCTGGGTGTACAAAACTTGATGGTGCCCATGATTGATACCGCCGAGGAAGCCGAGGCGGCCGTAGCAGCCATGCACTACCCTCCCCGCGGCGTGCGCGGCGTGGGCTCGGCGCTGGCCCGCTCCTCACGCTGGAACGGCGTGGAGAACTACCTCGCCAATGCCTCAGATACGGTGAGCCTCACGGTGCAGATTGAGTCTGCGACCGCGGTAGAGAACGTGGAAGAAATCGTGGCTCTTGACGGGGTGGACAATATCTTCGTCGGTCCCTCGGACCTGGCGGCCTCCATGGGGCTGTTGGGCCAGCAGACCCATCCGGATGTGATCGAGGCGGTTAATCACACATTTGAAGCCGTGCGCGCTTCCGGAAAGAAGGTAGGCGTCAACGCTTTCAACCTTGAACAGGCCCAGAAATACATAGCTTCCGGTGCATCATTTGCCCTGGTTGGGGCGGATGTTCAACTTCTTTCGGGTGCGGCACGCCAACTGGCAGACAAATTCCATTTGGGAGGGTAAAAAAGAACCATGAGTGAAAACAACAAGGTCAATATTGACGAGCTGCTGGCCAAGGTTCCGACTGGCTTGCTGATTAACGGTGAGTGGGTAGACGCCTCCGATGGCTCCACTTTCGATGTGGAAAACCCGGCGACCGGTGACGTCATCGCCACCCTTGCTTCCGCTACTTCTGAGGATGCGAAGAAGGCTTTGGACGCCGCCTGCGCCGTGCAGGACGAGTGGGCACGCACGTCCACCCGCGAGCGTTCTAACCTGCTACGCCGTGCTTTTGACCTGGTGCAGGAGCGCAAGGACGAGTTCGCCGCGCTGATGACCCTGGAGATGGGCAAGCCGCTGGCGGAGTCCTACGGTGAGGTTACTTATGGCGCTGAGTACCTGCGTTGGTTCAGCGAGGAGGCCGTTCGTGACTACGGCCGTACCCTGCCGGCGCCGGAGGGCACCCTGCGCATGGTGACCCGTCGTAAGCCGGTGGGTCCGTGCTTGCTCATTACTCCGTGGAACTTCCCGCTGGCCATGGCTACCCGCAAGATTGCCCCAGCCATCGCCGCTGGCTGCACCATGGTGGTCAAGCCGGCCAAGCTCACGCCGCTGACTACTCAGTACTTCGCACAGACCATGATTGATGCCGGCGTTCCGGCAGGCGTGGTCAACGTGGTTTCCGGTAAGTCTGCATCTGCCATCTCCGAGCCGATCATGGCGGATTCTCGCCTGCGCAAGGTTTCCTTCACCGGCTCTACCCCGGTGGGCAAGACTCTGCTCAAGGCAGCTGCCGACAACGTCCTGCGCACCTCGATGGAGCTGGGCGGCAACGCTCCGTTCATCGTCTTTGAGGACGCCGACATTGACCAGGCCGTCGAGGGCGCAATGGGCGCCAAGATGCGCAACATCGGTGAGGCTTGCACCGCCGCTAACCGCTTCATCGTCCACGAGTCCGTCGCTGAGGAGTTCGCGGAGAAGTTCGCCAAGCGCATCGGTGAGCTCAAGGTGGGCAACGGCCTCGATGAGGGCGTTACTTGTGGTCCGCTCGTGGAGCAGAAGGCGCTGGATAACATCACCGCGCTTGTCGACGACGCCGTGGAGAAAGGCGCCAAGGCCATCGTCGGCGGCAAGCCGGGTGAGGGCAAGGGCTACTTCTACGCCCCGACCGTTCTGACCAACGTTCCTCGTGATGCCCGCGTGGCACAGGAGGAGATCTTCGGCCCGATTGCTCCGATCCTGACCTTCTCTGATGAGAAGGAAGCAATTGAGATTGCTAACGACACCGAGTACGGATTGGCCTCCTACGTGTTCACCGAGGATTCCGATCGCATGTGGCGCATCGGTGATGGCCTCGAGTTCGGACTCATGGGCTTCAACGCTGGTGTCATCTCCAACGCCGCTGCCCCATTTGGTGGCGTGAAGCAGTCCGGCATGGGCCGCGAGGGCGGCGCTGAGGGCCTGGACGAGTACACCTCGCTGCAGTACATCGCTATGCGTGACCCGTACGCGAATGCATAAATAGTGCATTAAATCCGCTGATAATGATGCTGGCATCTCCTTTGTGGGAGGTGCCAGCATTGTCTTTTGCGCATAGTATTCGCGCTGGTGTGGTGTGACAGCACTCATAGACAAATCGTGATCACGCACAAACAACAATAACTCTGTGCGACGGGACACAATTACTAACTACACACCGAGATGCGTTGGGCTCGCTCCAAGGCATTTCGGGCCGACATAGTTAGTAAGGAGGAGTTGGCGTGGACACATCGACGCAGTCACCAGTGCTACCCGCTCGAAACGTACAGCCCGGGCACCGGGCTCCCAACGACCAAGAGGGCGGCCTGGGCGCCGGGCGCCTAGGGACAACGTCGCTAGTCTTTATGATTATTGCGGCGTCCGCCCCCCTTACTGTGCTCGCGGGAGGCGTACCGACCAACTTTGCGGTATCTGGATTGTTGGGGGTCCCTTGGAGCTACTTAGTGCTCGGGATCATCCTCGTGTTCTTTGCAGTCGGGTACGGAATTATGAGTTCGAAGATTCAGAACTCAGGAGCCTTCTATGCCTATGTGTCTGAGGGGCTGGGCAACCGTCAAGGAATCGCAGCGGCGATTCTAGCGCTGGTTTCTTATAACATGATGCAGGTTGGCCTGTACGGAATCTTCGGTTTCTCCCTCGCCAATCTGATCAATGGTTGGTTCGGCACGAGCATTTCGTGGTGGATGGCCGCCTTGGTTGGCTGGGTCTTGGTAGCAGTCATGGGAGTCAGCAACGTCGACTTCTCGGCCAAGGTCTTGGGAGTTTTGGTAGCGCTTGAATTCCTCGTCGTTGCCGGTGTTTCTATGTTGTCGCTAGGCGTTGCTCCCGAGGGAATCACCGCGGAGACGATGCGTCCAGGCCAGTTCTTCACTAACGGCATTGGCGTGCTTCTTGCTTTCGGAATCGCGGCCTTCATGGGCTTCGAGTCTGGTGCGATCTACTCGGAAGAAGCGCGAAATCCGGAGCGGACGGTTCCAAAGGCCACGTATATCGCTGTTGGAACTATTGCCCTTTTCTACGCCTTTTCGGCATGGGCATTTGCTCAGGGAGTGGGGCCGTCCGTCGTCATCGACAAGGCAACTGAGCTTGGTCCCGACCTAGTCTTCGTGTGGTTGGGCGACTATTCAGTGTTTGCTGCCAACATAGCGAACTGCTTGTTTGTAACCTCGCTTATTGCTGCTCTCGTGGCGTTCCATAACGCCGCAGCGCGATACTTTTTCTCCCTCGGGCGCTCACGCGTTCTTCCTAAGAAGTTCGCTACAGCATCTGCTAAAGGCGCGCCTATAGCTGGGTCTCTTACCCAGACAACACTTGCAGTCGTTGTAGTAGCTGGCTTCGCAGTGGCTGGAAATGGGAGTGAAATGGGCGAGCTGTTCCCAGTTCTTACTCTCTTTACGTGGCTTACTAACGCGGCGGCATTTGGCTTGGTCTTCCTGCTTGCGGTGGTCAGCGTGTCCATCATGGTTTGGCTGAACAAGGAAGAGAAAGGCTACAGCCTCTTTACAAGGGTTATGGCACCGCTCGTCTCGGCTTGCGGACTCTCAGCTGTCTTCGTACTGGTGCTGATGAATTTCCCGCTCATGATTGGCGACACCGGCCCGGATGCCCTCGTGTGGGTAATGCCGGGAATCATCATCGCATCCGGAATCCTTGGCCTTGTCTGGGGCGAATACTTGAAACATAAGAAGCCGCATATCTACGCAGGTCTTCAAGACAATCTTGACCAAATCTAAAACTTGAGGAAGGCAATCATGGAAAAGAAGAGTGTAATCGTCGTTGGTGCAGGATTCGCAGGTCTAACGGCAGCGCGCGAGTTGCAAACCGCTGGAATTGACTATCACATCGTGGAAGCACGCGACCGCATTGGTGGCCGTGCGTGGACGGATGACAGGCTCGGACGTCCGTTGGAGATCGGTGCAACCTGGGTGCACTGGCATCAGCCGCATGTCTGGTCCGAAATCACTCGTTATGGCCAGGATATTATCGCTTCGCCCGTTGTAGACACCGCCTACTGGTATGCCGGCGGAGAGCTGAAGTCTGGCACGGAGGCAGAAATGGATGCCAAATTGGCTCGGCCAATGGAGAAGATATTCGAGAATTCTCGCGAATTCTTCCCAGAGCCGCACAAGCCGCTGCTTGTGCTGGATGAGAAATTCGGTGCATCCCAAGAGCTAAAGGATGCTTTCCTCGCTGCAGATCAGGCTGGAGTTCTCGACGCATTAGAAGACGGTGACTTCACACAAGAAGAAAAGGACTTGTGCAATGCTTACTGGTCGGCCGGGTACATCGGGTACCCAGAACAGGGCTCCTCTTTGATGGCCAAGCAGTGGGCAGCCTTGTGCGATCACCGTCTTTCCTTGGTGGATGAGCAAACGCTGCGATACAAGCTCGTCAATGGCATGCGGGGTATCTACGGCAACATTGCAAAAGATCTGACCGGAGAAATTCGTTTAAACACTGCGGTGACGGCGATTGAGCATGGAGAAGACTCAGCCACCGTTACATATGCGGACGGTACTTCCGAAACGGCAGACGCGGTGATTGTCACGGTTCCGGTCGGTGCGTTGGGGAACATTACGTTTACGCCAGGGCTGCCCGAGGGCGCGCAGAAGACTGTCGAGCAGAAATGGAACTCAACTGGTTTCAAGGCGTGGATCAAGATCAAGGGGCACCACAATATTTTCGGCTACGCGCCTCAGCCGGCCGTTGTGTCTGTGCTGCGTTCGGAGTACTTCGAAGATGACGACACGACCATTTGTGTCGCCTTCGGCTCCGATCACGAGAAGATTGATCTGGAAAGCATTGAGGATGCCCAAAAGGTCGTTGACCAGTGGCGCCCAGATCTTGAGGTTGTTGGTGTCACCGGTCATGACTGGGTAGCCGACGAGTACTCCGGCCAGGCCTGGGCCACACTGCGGCGAGGCCAGTTCACGGAGGGGTGGCACCACTTCCGCACTTCCACTTCCTCGTTGCACTTCGCAGGAGCCGATTGGGCTTCCGGTTGGCGTGGAGTGGTTGTTGATGGAGCCATCGAAACCGGAATCTCCACCGCACGCGAGGTCATCAATAAGCTGCGTGGTTAGTCGCTGGCCGCCGCTCGGTACGCACTCGGCGACTTGTGGAACTCCGCCTTGAAGATGCGTGAGAGGTGCGAGGGATCGTGCAGGCCATAGCGGGCGCTGATGTGGCTGATTGATTCCCCGGAGTGCCGCGGGTCGACGAGTTCTCTGCGGATGTGCTCTAGGCGCCTCGTTCTGATGTAGCTGCCTACAGAGAGGCCCTGTTCGGAGAACTTGGCGTGGAGGTGGCGCACTGATACGAAGAGTGCTTGGGCGATGGTGCTGGGGCCTAGGTCCGGGTCGCCCAAGTGCTTCTCGATGTAGGCGGTGGCCTGGTTGAACAGAAGTGTGCCTGCAGAGGGTTCGTCGGCGACGTCGGAGGCCAAGACTGACACCAGCATGGTCAGCGCCGAGCGGACTAGGGCCGTGGCATGCGGGCCCTTCAATAGGTCCAGGTTCTTGGCAAGCTGTTCAAAGAGGGGCACGGCCACCGCGCCGAGGCCGTGTGAGCGTGAGATCGGATTCGCGGTGAGGCGTTGGATCTGCGCGGGTGAGATGTCGAGGAAGCTCTGCGGGAAGTGAACAATGAGGGTGTTTTGTTCCTTCGGATAGCGCAGGGTGTAGGGCCGCTGGGTGACGTATAGCGCTAGGTCCCCTGGGCGAAGCTCGCAGGTTCGCCCGTCCTGGCTCATGGTTGAGGAGCCTGTGATCTGCAGACTGAGCTTGCAAAAAGGGACTTCGTCGGTGGAAACCTTGTATCGGTTCACGGTGTGCGGGGAGGTGTGCATATCGAAGAGGGATATGTCCCCCACCTTCGTTGAGCGCAGCGTGGCGTGAAAGGAAGAGGGGTCTTCGGCGTCCACGTCGAGTTGTCCAAAAGAATCGGATGACGCGGTGCGCCACGACGCGATATCGAAATGTTCAACGGCGGAGGAAGACATAACTGGAATCATATCGTGAGAACTGGCACATTTTTGGACAAATTGTGTGCACGCAGAGTCAAGACGACATGTGTGGTGCAGGTAACATCCTAAACAAAAGTATCTTTTGGGCTTTGCTCGCGGGGCCCTCGACTTCCTTGAAGGAGATCTCATGACTCAGTTCGCTACGTACGCTGATCTGCTCAACGCCATCACGGACGAGAATGGACGCGACATCCTCAACCCCGCCACAGGTGAGGTCGTTGGCCGCGCCCCAGAAAACACCGTAGAGGACCTCAACGCTGCAGTTGAGACCGCACGCGCGGCACAAAAGGACTTTGCCAAGCTGAGCGACGAAGAGCGCTGCGAGCTGCTCACCAAGGCCGCCGCCGCCATCGACGCCAACGCTGAAGCCCTCGTTGAGCTTCTCTCCCGTGAGCAGGGTAAGCCGCTCAACGGCCCGAACGCCCGCTTCGAGGTCGGCGCCTGCTCTGCGTGGCTGAATGCTACCGCCTCCTTCGAGCACCCCAACTACACGGCCGTTGATGATGACATCACCGCCACCGTTAACTACCGCCCACTCGGCGTCGTTGGAGCTATTGGCCCGTGGAACTGGCCGATGATGATCACCATCTGGCAGATTGCGCCGGCGCTGCGTATGGGTAACGCGGTCGTCGTCAAGCCCTCCGAGTACACCCCGCTTTCCGTACTGGGCCTGCTCAAGGTCGTGAACTCCGTGCTTCCGGAGGGTGTTCTCCAGGTCGTCAGCGGTGCCGGTGAGGTTGGTGCGGCGCTGACGACCCACGAGGGCGTCGACAAGATCATGTTCACCGGTTCCACCGCCACCGGCAAGAAGATCGTGGAGGCCAGCGCCGACAACCTCACCCGCCTCACGCTGGAGCTCGGCGGCAACGATGCCGGCATCGTGCTGGACGACGCCGACCCGAAGGAGATCGCCGGCGATCTCTTCTGGGGTGCATTCATCAACACCGGCCAGACCTGTGCGGCGATGAAGCGCGTGTATGTGCCGGAGTCGCTGTACGACGCCGTCTGCGACGCCCTCGTCGAGGTGGCCAAGGCCTCCCCGATGGGCGTGGGCTTGGAAGAGGAGAACGTGCTCGGTCCGCTGCAGAACAAGCAGCAGTTCGACATCGTGGACAAGCTCGTCACCGCCGCCAAGGATTCCGGCGCCCGCGTGCTGCTGGGTGGAGACCCGGACTACGACGCGCCGGGCTACTTCTACCCCACCACCCTGGTGGCGGACATCGACCCGGATAACGCGTTGGTCGTCGAGGAGCAGTTCGGCCCGGCACTGCCGATTGTGAAGTACACAGACCTGGATTGGGCCATCGAGCAGGCCAACAAGCTTGACGTGGGCTTGGGCTCTTCCGTGTGGTCCTCCAACCGCGAGCGTGCACTGGACGTTGCTGCGCAGCTGGAGGCTGGCACCACCTGGATCAACAGCCACGGTGCTGTGGATCCGCGCGTGCCGTTCGGCGGCATCAAGTCCTCCGGCTACGGTGTGGAGTTCGGTACCGAGGGCCTCAAGGGCCTGGCCTACCCGCAGATCATCAACGGCTAAAACCGCTGTGGCGCTGCTATTCTTAGCGCCATGAGCACCGCCAAAGTCCCGGAGATCGAGTACGCAGCCTTCGACGCCATGAAGGAGGTTGCGTCCTCGCTGAAAGCTGCCTACCTCACTCGGGCCGCTGAAGCAGGCAACGATGTTGAATCACAATGGTGGATTCGTCAGAATTGGCTGGTAGAGGACATAGTCAGTGGTGTTGATTCAACCGACATTGAAGCCATCCGCGCCGCTGCGGCTCTCTTTGCGCAGCGGCTTGAAGCCCTCTCCTCCGAGCACAAAGCGGCATAGCCTATGCTTTCCGCCGCTGACTTCCCCGTTGATCCGCAGGTCATGGAGCAACGGCTAAAGACTCTGCAAACTAGCTATTTTGGTCGGTCGAATGCTCATGGTCCGGCTGTTCCAGAGGTCATTTATGTGGCGGGGCAGCCAGCGTCAGGCAAATCAACGGCTATTGAATCTGTAAAGAATGGTCACGCGGTCCTTGATTCCGATGAGGTTCGGAAGCTGCACCCCGCCCTCGACGAGATCATGGAGCGCGACCCCCTGCGCATGGACGTGCTCACCAATGGACCGGTGCCCTATTGGATGTCCTCGCTGATTGAGTATGGCCGGCAGCACGGGCACTCTCTCATCATTGAGAACACGCTGTCCAACCCGGAATTCATCGCAGGAGAGATAGCCAAGTTTCGCTCCGCGGGTTTCCGCGTGAGGGTCGTGGGCTTGGCGGTGGCGCAGGAGGTCTCCAGGCTCGGTGTCGTCCAGCGCTACCTGGAGGCGCAGCGTGTGAGCCGCTACCCGCGCTGGACCAATGAGGTTTCCCATACGTCGGGCTTTAAGGCCATCGTCCCAGGGCTTCAAGCGATTGCCCCGCTTGTCGACGACCTCGAGATCCGCACCCGCGACGGCCGTACTTTGAGCGGCATCGAGGATATTGAGGCTGAGCGCGCAACCTGGTTCGACTCCCCCGCTGTTCGGGCCGACTGGCTGGCCCGTTTCGACAGCTGTGACTTGAGTGGGCTTGAAGCTGAGAAGCTCACGCAAAACCTCGTGGCTGATGCAGAGCTTATCCGCAAGCTTTAAGGCTGTGCCCGTGGAACTGCGCGCCCGGTAGGCGGTGAGAGCTTCGTGTCAAAGCGGCTGCTGGCGAGCTGGCGGTCTGCGAGGTCTAGCAGGCTGAGGATGTCGTCTGCGTGGAGTTTAGATTCAACGTGTGATCGACCGCCGATTATCGGGCACGCTGGACTTCAGTTCATCTGTGGTCGAGCGGCCCAGGCGTTGACATTGCATTGCTGCTCGGTGTGGTCGCCCGCAGCCCGAGCGAGTGTCTCGCTCCGGCTGCGATCGCTGTGATGCCGGTCCATGACTGGACATCGCACTGGCCTCTGCTGTCGTCGCTGACGGCGACGACGGTGCCGTCTTCGTGTAAGCCGACGGTGTGTAGGTAGCCGGCAAAGACCCCGGACACGTGTGTCCACCGGGCGACGTCGGTCTGCCCTCGCTGATTGTTGCCAGTTGCGAGGGCTGTGCCGTCGCGTCGAACTGCGATTGTGTGCCAGTCGCCGCATCCGATCTCAGTTGACCATGATCTCGCTGTAGATTGTCCTACGTGGGGGGCATGTGGTGGAGTAAAGATTTTCGACCTGACATCTGGCCGCAAGACAGGAAGGAGCCCGGGACCGGGAGTACGATGCCTAATGATCCTCTCAACCTCGACAAGGCCGGCGAGTGGGCTGGCGTGTGGTGGCTGCCGGAAGCCCCTAGCGAGAAGGTCCCGGGTGTCCTACGGTACGACCCGGAAGATGGTCTCTCTCTGTCGCTGATCGGCACCTTCGAGGATCGGATCTTGACGACGGACTCGTCTGGATGGACTGCTGTTCACGAAGGAACCCGCACCTGGGAAGTCATGCACGGTGTGGCCGAGCTCAGGGAGATCACACTGCTTGGCTGTGTTCCTAGGAGCACCAGAAGGACCATGGGTGCGCGAGTGGCGAGCCCTGATAAGCAGACCGTGACCGCGACGGTCGCCATCATCGGCGCGCATGTCAGCGGTGACGCGGATCCGGCGTTCGCTAGGGCAGAAGTCTCAGTCGAGGATCTGAGTCTCTGGGCGGCGTCTTCTGTGTTCGAAGGATCCCTCGGGGCTCCCGACGGCAAGATCGATGGGACCGGGCGTATCTCGGTGAAGCCGGTCGAGGCGCAATCGGTCGTGGTCGACGACACTGAGTATCGCCTTCAGCACACGCACACGCTTCCATTCTTCGACCAGCGCAAGGGAGGAAGCGTCGGACGTATGCGGGACACGGTGTCCATCTGCGTCGTGCCAGCCGAACCATTCTCTCTGAGTGTTGCTCTGCAGGAGGCGAGCCTGGTGCAGGACCTGATCTCCCTGGCGACGCATCGCGCGGCCGGAGTGATCTGGCTCCGACTGGAAGTTGCCGGGACCGAGTCGCACTTCCCTGATGGCCGCCCGCTGCCGCGCCGACGTGCCGATGTGCTCTACTCACCGGCCGCGCTTGGAAAACACGACGCGAAAGTCGTCGATCACCACCGAATGTTCTTCACCTGCGGCTCGATCCCATTTGAGGAGGTCATGCCCCGATGGTGCGAGGCCCATGGCCGCCTGGAGGCAGCGACAAACATGATCTTGGGCTTGCGCTACGCACCGGCCCGTTTTGTTGAGAACAATCTTCTGACGGCAGTCGATGCTGCCGAGGTGTTGCACCGCAACCTCCGCATCGACGAGAAACCGTTCCCCAACGCGGAGTTCAGGGCGATGCGAGAGGCGATGCTGGCGCAGGTTCCCGATGAGCACCGAAACAGGTTCAAGGGGGCGATCCGCAACGACCCGACCCTCCGTGATCGGCTCCATGCCCTCGCCGCGCGACCCGATCAGGAAGCGATCGCACAGCTCTTACCGGATGTCGACCATTGGGCGAAGTGGACGACGCGCGCCCGCAATGACCTCGCGCACGAGGGCAGAACGCCCAACCATTCCATCGAGGAGCTGATCGCCGTCGTCGAGGTGACGACCGCGGTCGTAATCCTCAACGTCTTGCACGAGCTCGGGTTGCCGGCGGAGCGGCAGCGAGAGATCGTGCGGGAGCACCCGCAACTGAGGGCTACGTTCCGTACCGCTGCCGAATGGCTGGTTCCCTCACCAAACCCTTAGGTGCACTGCGATAGCCGCTACTTCGGAACCTCCGTGACGCTGCTGCCCGGTCGTTTAGTGCGAGACGCGTGTAAGCCTGCTCTATCGCTCGTTCGTTGAGTGCGTCATGGCGGGCGGGCGAGACGACCGGCTGTAAGTGGTGGCAGCGCGTCAGTGCCGCCTGGTGCGGCGGTGAGACGGGAGAATGTCGTCGGCCCTTAAGAACGCGGTGGAGTTCCGCTTCAATGTCAAAGCTCCATGTCGACGTGCTGCCGGGCCCGTTTCCCCCGGAAGCATGTCTGAGACCGTCATGACGCCTGAGACGCTTGCCCTACGCGGGATTCTCGTTGCGCGTCTTGACTAGTTCCAGGTGCTCATCGATCGGTACGGCGCGACCAACCCGAAGTTGTTCGGGTCCGTCGCGCGCGGCACCGCGTCTGCAGGATCGGACATCGACATCCTCGTCGGGATGGACCCTGCGGAGGGACGTCTCCTGATGCGTGCGTCTGGTCTGCTCGAGGAGAGTCGCGCTCTGTTCGGGCGCGATGGCATCGACGTGTTTCCTGCCCAGTTGCTCAGGCACCCGGTATCCGCTTCGACGCTCGCCGAGGCGGTGCCGCTGTGAGTCGCAGTCCGGCGAAGCCGTGAACCATCTTCCCGATGAGATCACCGGCGCGCACCCTGAGATCGTCTGGCCTCAGATTCGGGATTTCCGCAACATCCTGGTGCACCAGTATTTCGGCGTCGACATCGACGTGGTCCGCGATATCGTCGATACTCATCTGCCTCCTCTTGCCTAGGCGCTGCGGTGCCACATCTCTGCTAACTGACGGCGCGGCTCCAAAGGTTATTCGGCTACGGAACGTGGTCGAGTTTAAGTTCAATGTTAGCTAAGGGCCTTATTAAAAGCGTTTGGCAACACGCGCTCCTATTTACCTTCGTATCTCGCGAGACGCTGACGTGGATGGCCTCACCATCGACCGGCAGCGTCAGGACTGTGAAGCCATTGCAAAGCAGCGTGGCTTGGACGTTGGACATAGGACATAACTACGTCGATCAGTCCATTTCCGCGTCAAAGAAGAATGTGGCTCGCCCCGACTACGACGCCATGGTGGCATCCTTTGAACGCGGCGAAATCGACGCGATCATCTGCTGGGACCTCGAACTACCCGCCCCACGTCGGTGGGTAGTCCGATCAGTCGGACAAAACTACTCCCGCACCACAGCGTAATAAGGGGTGCACCTTAAAAACATCCGGAGGTGGGGGTAACTCCCCCTCGTTGCCCAGAGACAAAATACGCCAGTGGCGTCTGTACGACGAGCCGAAGGTAGGACAAATTCCAATCCAGAGAGGTCTTGCACTGTTGCGGTGCGGTTGTCTTCTTTCTCACCGTATTGGACCCTGCGAAATTAATTGGATACGATAGGCCCATGTTGATTTCAGGTTCCGTTTTCATGCGGCCGCTCACCAGCCGCTAAGGCGGTTTTCTCCCTCCCGCAGGTTAGAAACCGCTCCGGTCCTTTAGCCGGGCGGCTATTTGTCATGCCCGGCTCCGTTTCAACTCCAAGGAGCACACCTGATGTCTGCATACGGATACGGCCGTCACGAGCATGGCCAAAATTTTCTCACAGACCACAAGATCATCAACTCCATCGTCGATCTTGTGAAACAAACCTCCGGCCCCATCATTGAGATCGGGCCAGGAAGCGGTGCCCTCACTCACCCGATGGCCCACTTGGGGAGGGCGATAACGGCAGTTGAGGTAGACGCAAAACTAGCTGCCAAACTCACAAAAAAGACCGCCTCGGCGGCGGTCGAAGTGGTCCATGATGATTTCCTTAACTTCCGGTTACCCGCCACTCCCTGCGTCATTGTGGGAAACATTCCCTTTCACCTCACCACTGCCATTCTTCGAAAGTTGTTGCATGCGCCGGCATGGACTGACGCTGTACTCCTCATGCAGTGGGAAGTCGCTCGCCGCCGGGCCGGGGTAGGTGCAAGCACGATGATGACGGCTCAGTGGTCCCCATGGTTCACGTTTCACCTGGGTTCTCGGGTACCAAGGTCTGCTTTCCGGCCACAGCCAAACGTTGACGGGGGGGATCTTAGTGATCCGCCGGGTGGGTGACCCGAAGATTCCGATAGAGCAGCGCAAAGCCTTTCAGGCGATGGTGCACACCGTTTTCACTGCCCGGGGACGCGGGATAGGGGAAATTCTCCGAAGGGCAGGGTTGTTTTCATCACGTTCAGAGACACAATCATGGTTGCGCTCGCGAGGAATCGACCCCGCGACCCTGCCTCCCAGATTGCACACCAGCGACTGGATCGATCTCTTCCAGGTGACTGGTTCCTCTCTACCTCACCATCGGCCCATTTCACCATCGGGAAGTAGTCAACGACCTCCTCAACGGAAAAATCGAGGCCGGCGGCGGTAATCCCCCCACCACCAAAACCGAAATCCACCAGTAGTAGTGAACGACCCATGTTCGTCTACCGTGAGCCGCGTTATGGCAGTGACGTGTTCTCGTCGGGCACAGTCATAGTTCCCGGCGTTGCCAGCGACAGGGTTCTACACCCAGCAGCGGGACCGATCAAAATCACCCGCACGGGGAACGACCCTGCTGGTGGTTTCGATTTTGATGAAAGCGAGGAGACATAGCCCCTCGCCAACTCCCCGTAGCTGGCGAACAGTAGCTCCTGGCGCTGGCGCTCGTTGGTGAGTTTGCGTGCCACATCGAAAGCCTTATCGACTTCCCGGTCCAAGTTGTTGTGAGCCTTGAGCAGAATTGGGTCCATCGATAACGGGTTGTAGTGCTCCGCGAGTGACCGCTGGGGGTGCCGCTCGCGTGCCCGCAGCACCAACTGTCCAGCGTCGATGATTCGCTGCTGCGCCTTCTCATCTAGTTCACACAGAGCTGGTCCGCAGTTGTAGCTCCCGATGTACTCCGAAAAACGGAAAAAATAAATAGTGGGGATACATCAACCTTCCACTTTCCATTCTTCCGGCTCAGAGTATTGAGGGGTCTGGGACCGGGTCCGTAAACCCTTTATGTTTTTCGCGCACAGCGGTTTTTAGCGACGCACCCTATAGGTTTTCCGCAGAACTTATATGTGTTTCTGTGCACCCCATATGTTGTCTGTTTTAGCGGTATTTCGTTGTTAATTCCGCACGCGCGCATCAAATGGTTATTTATCGACGACACTCCGTCGAGTTCAAGTTCAACGTGTAACGCGAGGCGTTAATGACGTTTCGCGTTATTGGGGGTAGGTTGAAGAGCGCTGTCTCTAACTCGGGTTTTCGTTCGGCCTCGGTCCATTCCGCTACCTCGTGTGAAGAATCTGCAAGCGGTATCGAACCGTTGAACTATTAGGTTCCCCCACAGTTCCCGTGCCTGCACGCATCGAGAAGGACCAGGTGGTGAACTCGAATGACTCGCCTGGTCCAACGTGTGTGCGCTCGGCGCGTGGTTTAACCCTTATAAGACTTGCCGGTCACAGCCTCAGCGTTTCGCTCGTGCAGCCCGCAGGCCGTTCAAGATCACGATGACTTCGGCGACTTCGTGTACCAACACGACGGCGGCCAAGCCCAGTACACCGCTGATCGCCAGTGGCATCAACACGATGATGATGGCCAGAGACAGCACGATGTTTTGGTTGATGATCCTGCTGCCTCGGCGGGCGTGCTGCAGCGCCTGCGGGATCAGCCGGAGGTCGTGGCCAGTGAAGGCGACGTCAGCGGACTCGATCGCGGCGTCAGAGCCGGTTGCTCCCATCGCAATGCCCACCGTTGCGCCCGCCAGTGCCGGCGCGTCGTTGATGCCGTCGCCGATCATCGCCGTCGGCGTCTTGGAGGAGAGTTCGGCGACGATGCTTGCCTTGTCCTCCGGTCGCAGCTCGGCGCGCACGTCGTCGATTCCGGCGATTTCAGCCAGCGCCCGGGCGGTGCGAGTGTTATCGCCGGTGAGCATGCTCACTTCCACGTCGTTGTCGTGCAGGGACTGCACGGCATCGGGCACCTCGGGCCGCAACTCGTCGCGCACCCCGATCGCCCCGGCGAGAGCGTCATCGACGGTGACTAGGACGCAGGTCTGGCCTTCGGACTCCATGCGCTCAACGTCCGCCTTCAGTGGCCCGGCGTCGATCCATCGGGGGCTGCCGACCAGCACCCGTCGGCCTTCGACGGTGCCGCCGATGCCATGACCGGCTTCCTCGCTGATATCCAAGGCGGTGGGCGCTTCGGGCTCCGCTGCCACGATCGCCGCGGCGAGGGGGTGCGTCGATTGCTGCTCAACCGCCGCCGCGAAGGAAAGCACCTGCGCCCGATCGAATCCGTCTGCCGGGACCACTCCGGTAACCTCGGGCTGGTTGCGGGTAAGGGTTCCGGTCTTGTCTACCGCTAGGTGACGGATGCCGCCGAGTCGCTCGAACGCCGCGCCGGACTTGATGACTACTCCGAACTGGCTGGCCGCGCCGATCGCGGCCACGACCGTCAGCGGCACGGAGATTGCCAGCGCGCACGGCGACGCTGCGACCAGGACCACCAGCGCACGGGTGATCCAAGTCTCGGGGTCGCCCAACAGCGAGCCGATCACGCCGACCAGCACCGCCAGGATCATCACCCCGGGCACTAGGGGTTGGGCAATTCGGTCGGCGATCCGGGCGCGGTCACCCTTCTCCGCCTGCGCCTGCTCGACGAGGTCGACGAGTGTGGTCAGCGAGTTGTCCGTTCCAGCTGCGGTCGTCTCGACCTCCAGCACACCGGCGGAGTTGATCGCTCCCGCGGGTACCTCGTCGCCGGGCGCAACCTCCTCCGGAATGGATTCTCCGGTGATCGCTGAGGTGTCAAGGCTGGAGCGTCCGGACCGAATGATGCCGTCCGTGGCGATCCGCTCCCCGGGGCGTACGACCATTAGCTCGCCAACCTCAAGGTCCTTCGCAGCGACCTCGGCCGTCGTACCGTCGCGCAGCACGGTCGCGGTTTGCGGTACCAGCTTCAACAGTGCCCGCAGTCCGCCTTGGGCCCGGTCCATCGCCTTGTCTTCAAGCGCCTCGGCGATCGAGTACAGGAACGCCAGCGCCGCGGCCTCTCCGACGAAACCAAGGATCACCGCGCCGACCGCGCTGATCGTCATAAGCAAGCCAATGCCGAGCTTGCGCTTCGTGACAAGGTTCCGGATCGCTCCAGGTGCGAACGTGTAAGCGCCCAACAGCAGGCCAAGCCAATACAGTACCGTTGCGGGCGTCTCCAAGTCGGACCAGTCCAGCGCCAGTCCTGTAATGAGGGCTACGCCGGAGAAGATCGGTAGCAGTAGCTCGGGGTCCTTCCACCATGGCCGATCGAGCTCTTCGATCTCCGTGGCGGGTTCGTGTTCGCATCCACATGCTGAACTCATGCGTCCGTTCCTTTCTCGCCGCAGCCGGGCACCGAGCACTCGGTGTCGATGCAGGGGGCATTCTCGTCGACGGCCAGCGTCGCGTTGACCAGCGCTTCGAGCGCCGCCGCGAGGTGCGGATCGGCAATTTCGTAGCGGGTCTTACGGCCCTCCGGCTCAGCGACGACGATGCCACAATCGCGTAGGCAGGACAGGTGGTTCGAGACGTTCGAGCGGGTCAGATCCAAGCTTTGCGAAATCTCGGCCGGGTAGCCCGGACCGTCGAGTAGGGTCATCAGGATTCGGGAACGCGTCGGATCAGCCATGGCCCGGCCGAGCCGGTTCATGACGTCGAGGCGCGAAGCAATAGTCAGCATGTGCTGAACAATACAACGTGTGTTGAACTATTCAAAATGCACTGAACTGACGGTTCCGCGAAGGTCCTGCGACCTGCAGGAATTAGTCGATGGGATAGCAGATGACTGATCCTTTGTGGTTCGGCTGCCACCCAACGCGGGAGCGACGTGATCGGCGGGGTCAGTTCAGCATTCGAATCAACGACCAGTGGCGGATCTGTTTTCGGTGGTCCGCCGCGGGGCCAGAGGAGGTTGAGATCGTTGACTACCACTGACAAGCTCCCTCCGGTTCACCCCGGTGAGATCCTCATGGAGGACTTTCTCAAGGAAATGGGGATCACCCAGCACAAGCTCGCCGTCTCCATTGGCGTTCCGCCCCGCCGGATCAACGAGATTGTCCACGGAAAGCGGGCTGTAACCGCGGACACTGCTCTTCGCTTGGCTAAGTTCTTCGGAATGAGCCCCCAGTTCTGGCTCGGGTTACAGGCTCAATATGACTTGGACGTGGCGGAAGACAAGATCCTCTCGGAAATCGAGCGGATTCAACCGGTCCAAGCTGTCTCAGCGTAGCGGTTACCCGAACCAGGTCCGTCAGCGTGAGGATATGCACGCGGATGGTTCGAACTAGGAAATTTGGGGCTGCCGTCGCGTGGACTTGAGTTCCGAGCGCCGCTTTTTCGCTTCGAGACGGCGTCGCACCGAGCTCTGCGTCGGCTTGGTCCTGCGCCGCGGGGGAGGAAGCGGAGCGAGCGCCTCACGCAAGAGGGCGGCCATGCGCTCTCGCGCCTCGGTGCGGTTACGGACCTGCGAGCGCTGCGTCGACGCGCTCACGGTGAGCACTGTGCCGTCCAGGCGGTGTTCGAGGTTGTGAAGGACGCGGCGACGCTGGGCGTCGGAAAGCGATGAGCACGTAGCGATATCGACGGAAAGCTGCACTTTGCTGTCCGTAGTATTGACGCCTTGGCCACCTGGTCCCGACGACTTCGCGAACCGCTCCGTCAGGTCGGCGGCGACGATGACCAGACCCCCGGGGATCCCTGGGCCAGGCGCGATGGTCAGGTCGTTCATACCGCCCAGCTTAGTTAGAGTTGCTTCCGGATCAGACCCGCCGTGCGAGATCAGGGTAGTGTACGACCACTCCGTCACCGTCGACCTCCAACTCGACGTCGACTCCCCGTGTTCCGCTTTCGTATCGGACAGTTTCAGCATCGACGGAGCTGTAGTACTGGTCTGATGCGATCACCTGGAGGGACGGCATATCAATCCAAGCCATGATCAGTTGCGTTTTCGGAACCTGAGTCTCAAGCAGCGTCAAGCGACGAATAGGCATTGTGTTGGTGAGAGGGCACAGACCGAGATCGCAATCGAGTGCGGCTTTCAGGTCGGCTGACTGGACGATACCGGGGGAGGGCAGATCTTCAGGCTGGGCACCCTCTTCATTGGTTTCCGCCGACCACACGCCTTGCTCGGACCTAAACAGCTCGAGGCTTCGCCCCCATCCGTCGCCTTCAACGTTCACCGTCACACGTTCGGTCACCCAGTTCTCCGCGGCGCGCAGCTCCCACGTGGCCTCGTATCCATCGCCGTATTGCACTCCGGAAGCGGTCAAACCGGCTCCTAAAAAATGAACTGCGGCCTCGTTCCGGATGAGGGGAGTCTCGACATGCTCCCACTTATACGTGCGCTCCATGGTGAGGAATTTACCACGCTTGATGGTGCGAAAAGGCAGGTAGCTTTCGATTTGGACCGCGTACCGAGGAGGAGGCTTACCGGCAGAATGGTGTACTTCGTAAGCCCGCGGCGCAGAAGAATTCCATGAATGAGAGCAGGGCCAACGTGCCCGTTGCCGTCTGCAAAGGGATGAATCGTTTCAAACTGAGCGTGAGCAATTGCGGCCTGGATGAGAGCACCGTGCGAAGCGCCATCGAGGTAAAGACATAAGTCGTCCACGAGATCATGGACTAGGCCTGGGGGCGCTGGGATGAACTCGGCCCCAATGGGTGTGTGGTTACTTCCACCAATCCAGTTCTGAATAGTGCGAAGACCAGTGGGGATAGAGCCCTTCTCCCCCATCAACTCTCTTTGGAGCTTTTCAAGAAGGCCGATGGAGATGTTGGTTCGGTGGCAAAGCTCTTCTCAATGGAACACAGAACGGTGAGGTTACGCGCAACCTCTTCCGCGCTTTCCTTAAAGCCGCGGACTTCCTCCTTTTGGGCGAGTTCCGCGAGGACAACCTTGTCGACGTTGGGCGCAATACCTTTAATGCGTGAGGAAGAAATGGTCTCAGAACGCATGAGTAAGCGGGCCACAGACTCCAACTGGCCAGAAGCAGCATGACGGTTGCGATCCAAGATCTCTCGCTCGATACGTGCTGCCCGGCTGGTGAGCTCTGGGGAAAACTCCATGCCTTATTTACAAAATGGTCAGGGACATAGACCTAAAAAGGGCCTCCGGCCTTATCGCGCCGGGGAATGCCGGAGCCTGATTCGGGGATCCAGCTCTCGGTAACGTAGTGAGGCTTGTAGAGGCTATCCATTCGTCAGACAGCAAATGAGTGGTTGGATAACTCTTATCCAACCACTCATTGCGGTTTATGCGCTAGATAAAGCTTAAACATACGGGGTTTCAGGGCCATAATTTGGCCTCAATGAGAATGTTAATGACACCTCAATGGGAAGATCAATGAGAACTCTTGTCATTGAAGAGGAATGAAGTTAGCATTGAGCCGTCATTGTTAACATTGAGGGCGGGTATTCATCGTGAACAATTGGTCCGAGAATCAGCTGAGAGAGCTATTGGCTGAGCTTGAGTTGCGCGGCGGTGATTCAACAACAGTCGAGTTCAAAACCGCTCAAGGGGGCATTCCGGACTCTCTACCGCAGACATTGTGCGCGTTCGCAAACATGCCGAGTGGCGGCCTTATCATTCTCGGTGTCAATGAGAAGGAAGGATTCATTGTCACTGGCATTGAGAATCCTTCGGAGATGGAGGCTGCTCTGGCCTCGCAGGCGCGTCATGCCATCACCCCTCCAGTCACAGTGCATACCGACAGTGTGGCAATAGATGGCACGCATGTCGTGATTGCGGAGGTTACGGGTCTTCCGATTATTGATAAGCCTGCTATCTACAGGGGAGAAGCGTATCTTCGAATGGCTGATGGGGACTACCGTATGAGTGCCTCGGAGCTGCGCATGATGGACGTGGCAAAGCTGCATGCCGAAGAGGCAGTGTCCTATGACACGACGATTGTGGAAGGCACGAGCCTTGCAGACCTAGATAGCGACGTGGTGCAAGATTTCTTGGTTCAGGCGCGGAAAAAGAATCGGCGACTATCGGGACTTACTCAAGATGAGGACGTCTTACGGGCGCTAGCGGTGACGACCGCGACTGGAGAGCTGACGCTTGCTGGCCTGTATGCGCTGGGTTTCTATCCCCAAGGGCATTTTCCCTCCTTAGCAGTAACGGTGGCGCAAAGGCTACCAAATGGTTCGAAGCACGGGCGAGTGTTGGGGTTGGAGACCTTTGAGGGGCCCGTTCCGGTGCTGTTGAACTCGGTAATGGGATGGGTAAGGCAACGTTTAGCCGCCGTACGGCGATATCGAGAGGACGGATCAATGGTGGAAGTTCCTGAACTTCCCCTTCCGGCCATTCGAGAGGCCGTGGCTAATGCATTGGTGCACCGTGATCTTGGGCCAAATACGTTGGGTGCGGGTAAATCGATTGATGTCCGCCTATTACCGGACAAGATGGTTATCTCCAGTCCAGGAGGCCTACGGGATCTGACGGTTGAACAGCTCAAGTCGAGAGATCTGGCGCGCCAGGAGATTAACCAGCGGCTCTATAGACTGTGCCGATATCTCAAAGCAGACGATGGCTCTTTTGTTATTGAGGGCGAAGGCGGCGGCGTGCAGCTCATGCTGGATGCCGCGCGAGAGCAAGGACTACCGGAGCCTGACCTGATAGATTCTGGCGTGCAATTTACGGTGAAGATGTGGCGGCCGGACACTCGTGGAGAGGCCCGTAGCTGGGAGCCACTACGCAAGGAGGAATCAGGCACCGGCCCGGAACGACGAGTGGATGCACCAGTGACCTTGGAACGCCTGGGTGTTAACGCCCCGCGCGTAGCGGAGGCGCTGCGTACGGCGGCACAACCGCTGTCTATCGGCGAAATAGAAACAGCCACAAACCTTACTCGAGCGCAGGTCCGATATGCGCTGAAGTCACTGGTGAAGGCACGATTCGTGCGTATGGATGGCACGCGCGGTTCACAAGCGACAACCTATGAATGGCTAGCTAACCGCGGGGCTGCAGGCGCTTAACCAGCTGGTCGTGGTGGACTGGGGCGAGGCAGCCGGCGTCCACGACGCGCCGGGCTAGCTCTTTGTCCCCCATCTTGGCTGCGAAGGCCATGCCCATGGTGATGTCGTGGTCGGGGCGGCCGATAAGTGTAATCTCATCGCCAGGTTTGATGCGGCCAGGCTCGATGATGCGCAGGTAGGAACCGCAATCACCGCGCTCCGTGAAGGACTTGAGCCAGCCGGGCTCGTCCATCCAGCCGGAGAAGGTGGCGCAGGGCGTGCGCGGGATGGAGACCTCGAGCACGCACTCCCCCACCTGAATGCGCTGGTTGATGAGCATATTCGGCCAGGAAATCCCCTCAGTAGTGAGGTTCTCCCCGAAGTAGCCATCACGCAGCACGCGGTTAAGCGTGCCCTCCCAGTAATCGAGCTCCTCACGGGCCACCGCATACACGGCCTTCTCAGCGCCGCCGTGGTGGGCGTGGTCACCGATGGAATCCCCCACCACGCCGGAGCCGTCACCGTAGTTGGGCCCGGGTATTTCCAGATCCAGGAAGGGGCGTGGCTGCTTATCGATGCCCGTGTACTCGTGCCGCCCGTGCGGCTCGGGGCGGCGGACAGCGACGTTCGTGGAGATAACCTTCATGCTCACCTATTGTGGCACACCTCACGCGCTCACATGTCGCGATCGTGGAAGAGCGCCTCCGCAGTCACGAGGTCGTAGAAGAAGAGGCGGGGGGCGAGGGGGAGGACGTCGGCAAGCATGGGCATGTCCTCCTTGAGCAGGGGGCTTTCCATGATGATGTCATTCGCCGCAGCGCGGGAGGCTAGGGCGAAGGCATAGGAAATATAGGGCATCCAGGCCGCTGCATTGAGCTCGTCGGCGGTGTTTCCGCTGGCAAAGGCGCCCAACGCGATGAGGGTGTGGTTGACGGACATGTCAACGCCCGCGTTTTGCACCAGCGAGGCCAGTGCCGTGGCGTCCTTGCGCAGGTGCTCGATGGTGCCCAGCGCATCGAGGGCGCCGTTGTTGGCAAAGCACTCGCGCAGCGCGGCGACGCGGCCGGCCTCCCCCATCAGATCATCGACGGGCGGTGTGGGGCTGTGAATGGTCGCAGCATTGAGCAGCATCGGGCGGGTCAGGCCATCGGCGCCGGTCTCGCGCACGGCGGTGAGCTCTGGGTTCTCGCTGGCTGAAGGATCGAGGAGAAGATCCAGGTAGCTATCGGCGCTGGACTCGGCGGTGGGCTCCAGCGGCGAGTGGAACAAGCGCGTGCGCGCGAGCGAGCGGGCTTGTTGGTTCACGCTGACGCCGGTGCGTGCCAGGGCATGGAGTGCGTCCTCCGGTTGGGCGCGTAGGCGGTCAATCGTGCTGTCGAACATCGCCTGCAGTTTCGGGTTGGGGCTGCGCTGCGAGAGCACATGAAGCGCGCGGAAGGTGCCCCAGAGCTGCTCCGGGGTCCAGTCCTTCGAAGCCAGGGCGGCCGGCGAGCCTTCCGGCGTGATCACGATGGAGGCGCTGGATGGGCGAGCGGGGGCGGCGAGGTTGGAGGAGGCGCGGAGCTCGCGGACGTCGACAAGCAGCGAGCCCTGCTCGGCAAGGTCGGCGGGCAGCTCAAACCCCTCTTCGGTGGGCGTGAGTTGGGTGGGTGCCACGGTGGGTTCGGCCAATGGCCAGGCCCAGCCCACCAAATCTGCCTGGGGTTCTGCATTCTGCTCGATGATAATCTCATCGCCGTTGAGCAGACCGCGGCTGACGAACGGGGACTTGCGGACGGTGGCCAGCGCCGCATAGATCAAGCTGGTGGATGCGGAAGCCTCGTACTCGACGATGCGCCGCTCCAGGCTGCGGGCCTCGTGGGCCGCGCGCTCCTCCGCCGGGAGCGAATCCAGGTAGTCCTCGTAGGACAGCGTGGACCACATGAGGAAAAGTTCGGCAGAGGGCTGCTTGCGCACGGCGTTGGCCAGCGCGGCGTTGGGAACGGCGAGGCTGGTGACCGCCTGCGTCGTCTTTGAGGTGCGCGCCAGCTCCTTGATCTTCTGGCGGCCGTCGATGGTGACGAACTTCGCCAGCGGCAGCGGGCGCGGCGAGTGGACGGTGAACATGTCGTCCTGATCGAGCTGGCCGGCAAAAATCACCGGCTTATCGGAGTGCTCGGTGGGCTCCAGGCCGATGCGCTTGACGCGGCTGAACAGGGCCTCGGGCCAGACATCGAATTCCAGTTCATAGCCGGCCTCGCTGGCCACGACCTCGCGGCGCGAGACTTCGGTGTCCTCGAAGGTGCGCAGGCCCTTCTCCAACGCGATGGGCTTCTTCGGCGGGGAAGCCAACGTGTAGCTGAAGGCCGAGTGCGCGCCGAGAGCATCGATGATGCGGAAATCCATGCCGCGCGGACCGTCGTTGGTGGCGCGCATGTGGAGGCCCTCGGCGAGGGAGATGAAGCGGACGTCGACAAGCTCCTCGTCGTGCCACAGCGACACCTTGTAGCGGCCCATCCACGGGTCTTCGTAGAGGTCACCCGGGAAAGGCTCGGCGATGCCCGCGTCGAAGGTCTGCTCCGAAATCTCCTCCTGTTCGCCGCCGAGGGGCGCGTAGGTGAGATCGATGCGCCACTCCCCTTCCGCAATGAGGTGCACGCGCGGCGATTTGGTGAACACGGGCTCGTTGTCGAGGCTCCGGGCGTTGGGCAGGATGGCGACGTCAAAGTCCCACTCAAAATCGCCGTGCTTGGCGACGTCCACCGGTTCCCTCTGCGGCACTCGGACCTGCTCCGGCAGCGGGCCGACTTCCCAGCCGGCCCAGATGCCCAGCGGCTCGGCATCCTCGAGCGTGCCCTGCGGCGCGATGAGGGTGGTGCGGTCATAGACGATGAAGGGTGCTTCATCGGTGATGCCGGTGAAGGTGACGGTCTCGATGAGGTCCTCATCGCCATCGCGCAGGGTTACCTCGATGCGGGTAAAAGGCCCGGGGATGCCGACTTCCAGCGGCTCTTCGGTGGCGAATTCACGCACCGAGTGGGGGCGATCGATGAAATGGGACTTGACTACCCATCGTGGGTCCGTCAGGTCCGCTTCAGGGTAGGTAGCCGGCAGCTCCAGCATGAGGATGTTGCTCCCCCGGCGCAGTGAAATCCGGGGACCCTGCTCGGCGATGTCGGTAGTGACCAACGGCGTTGTGGGAAGTGAATAAATCTCCGCGCTCATTTGCTTCATCATAGGACACGGCGGGGTCCTGTTGCCATGTCGCTGGTAGAGGGCTTGATTGTCCTAACGGTAGGACAGGTGTCCTAAGCATAGGACAGCTGGCTATAGTGGGGCTATGGACCCATTACAACTCCTCAAGAAAAGCCCGCTGAGCCTTAGCGAAATCTCGCGGCGCTCGGGAGTGTCACGAAATACGCTCAATCTGTGGTTGCGTGGGGCAGCTCAACCGAGTTTGGCCGGGTTGGCCAAGGTAATGCGCGTGCTCGGATACGAGGTTTCCGTACAGGTACACCGCATGAGCGATGCCGCCGCCGCGACAGCCGCCCGAGTTCTCCTGGGGGAGCTCAGCAGCGAAGAACCAGACGTTAAAGCCTGGATTGACCGCTTTGTGCAGTGGGGTGACGCTGCGGCCGTCGGTGGCAGCTACCAGGCTCTCATGGAACGGGCCGCGTGGGCCTCCAACCCATATGGCCGCCACGGGGCTCTCCACTTCTTACCGTCAAATCCCATAACGCTTGCCTCAGCGGTTGATGCGAGCGGGCAACCGTGGGCGATGTCGGGTGCTTTTGCAGCTCAACGCAGCTCGGCGCATAGTGCCAGTGGAGGAGAAAAACCTCGATCAACATTGATTTGGTGCACAAATCCAGCAGACATCGTGCCCTCGTTGCCCACTCGGATTCGTGCGAGTGCTGAGCCCGTATCCGGAGGAATCACCCTCGTGCCTGTCGCTGGTGAAGAGCTCACCGGCGCAACTAATGAAGCCGGAATACACTACGTATCACCGCATCAGCTTGCCATTGATGTGTGCGCAGAAAACTACATCGGAGGGGCATAGGTGATGAGAAGAGCAACGAGCCGAGTGAGCTGGGAGCACCATGAGCGGCCGCACGTTTCGGAGTTAGGGACCAACCGTGCGTTATTTCGATTAACCAAGCAACTTCCTGACTTGGTGTGGAACGCTGCCGCGCTGGAAGGAAACACTTTCACTCTCCCGGAAGTTCGAACCCTGCTAGATGGCATCACTGTGGGTGGAAAGGCGCTTGCTGAACAGCAACAGATCTTGGACTTGTCAGGAGCTTTCAACCTGCTCCATGAGCTGGTCCTCAAAGAGGAATGTGCGGTGGATAAAGCCACCAGTAACGCACTCCATGCCGTGCTAGCAAGGAACGAGGCCCTGGACGCTGGTCTTTTCCGTGGTGAAGGCCATGTGGAGGGAGATGGCGGTGGAGTGCGGCTCATGGATGGCGGGTTCATCCCTTTCGACTCTGCTGATGAATTGGGTGAAGCTCATGCCGATTTGCTGGTCTCCCTTCAAGGGCTTGAAAACCCAGTCGAGCAAGCGTTGGCCTATTTCTGCTCTGCCACGCGTAGCCAGTTTTACTTCGATGGAAACAAGCGAACCGCACGGCTTGTGGCGTCAGGCCTCTTGATGAGCAATGGCTACGCAGCACTTAATATCCCTAATGCGAGAAGGCTGGAATTCAACCTTGCCCTCGATGAACTGTTCCGATCCGATGACGCTACGACCTTGATGGACTTCCTGTATGACTGCCTAGAGGAGTCCTCCCAGTAAGCGCAGTAGGCCCTCCGCTTCCGAAGCGGAGGGCCTACGTGGGGGCTGAATGCTCAGCGCATCCTTTAGTGCATAGTGCTGTAGTGCTTAGCGGAACATCTTCTGCAGAGCGGAGAAGTCAGCCTTGACCACGCCGACAGACTGCAGGAATGCGGCGATGGCGCCGAGCAGGGCAGCCACAACGCCTGCGCCCAAGAAGCCGGCGCCGACGGGGTGGCGTGGCTAAAAGGAACAGAGTGGACGACACCAGCGGACTTGTTGTGGTCAATTGCCTGCTCGGAGATTTCTTCAGGGAGTGGCCGTATGGGGACTTGCCCAGAACACTGTTGACGTCGGCAAGCACTGCGTGGACACCATAAAAACGACAAACGGTGAACCCCAGGAGGTGGGATTCACCGTGGTGAGTGAATGGGCAGATTATGCCATCTGCAGCGTGGTCACGCAGGTACCGCCTTCGTCAGAGGTATCCAGGGGAACCTCGCCGGTCTTGCCGTCCTGCTCGATGGTGATGGTGCCCTTCTTGTCGGCCGGCAGCCAGTAGCCAATGAAGCCGTTGTCGAACGTCGTGGTGTCTTCGTTGACTAGCTCATTTCCTTCGTCATCCGTGATGGTGACGTGGATGTCTTCCTGGCTGAGCTCACCGGTGCAGGTGGTCAGGGAGTGGTTGAAGCAGTCGTGCGTACGGGAGAGGTACGGCGCAATAGAGAGGTAGAACTTGTCCTCCGGCAGCGGCAGGGAGGCCTGACCCTGTTCAGTAGCGAGGATGAGCTCGTTCGGGCGCACGGATGCGAGGAGATCGCTATTGCGCTCGTCCTTGGACTGGCGGTCCAGCTTGTCCACGATTTCCTGGCCATCCAACCCTTCGAGATCGAACTCGGCGAGGATCTCCTCGGCAGGCACCTGTTGGATGTCGGTGCTGGAAGCGGCGCTTTTCGAGGCTTCACTCGGTACGGGGCTGTCAGTAGAGCAAGAGGACAGGGTGATGGCTGCGGCGCAGGCAGTGGTGAGGGCGATGAGGCGTTTCATAAGTCTTCCGAATGGGTCTGATTGTGTTTACTCAAGCCTATACCCCACCCGGGTATCTATCAATGGAATGAGAGAAGGATCATCTTTTCGTGCTACGCAGGTTAAACTCTCCCCTATGTCTGATACTTCGGCCGCAACTCTGCCGCCCTGCCCCGAATGCTCCTCTGAGTACACCTACGAGATGCCGCCGCTTATCGTCTGCCCGGAGTGTGCGCACGAGTTCTCCGCCGACTCTGCTGATGCTTCGGCCTCGGAAGGAAGCGAACCGACCATCGTCGACTCCGTGGGCAACGCGCTTGCTGACGGCGACACGGTCACCATCACCAAAACCCTTAAGGTCAAGGGCGCGCAGCAGCCGCTGAAGGCCGGCACGAAGGTGCGCGGCATCCGCCTGAACTTCGACGCCGGCACCGGCCAGGAAGACCACAACATTGATTGCCGGATTGATGGTTTTGGCGCGATGAAGCTGAAGCCTGCTGTGGTGAAGAAGGTTTAGTAGTGAAGACGATGTAGGGCTACCCCAGGACTTTTACTGGTCCCGACTTGGGTCATGGGGTGGGTGAGCACCGACTTGCTTGAGACCGCTGCCTTTTGTCAGACGCCTCCTGCAGGTCGATGGAGGCGCGCAGACGTTGCGCGCTGCGAGGGGAGCAAAGAAGGTAATCCGCTTCGCGAAGATGCGTACAGTGTTCTACGGGAACGGTCGTTGTGTCCCGACTTAGGTCATCGGGCAGGTGCCGCAACGTCACTCTTGACGCTGCTACCTTGCATTTTTCGACGGCGGGGTGGAGTTGTTCCGCACCAATTTGGCCTAAGTCGGGTTGGTAGTGAAGACGACGTAGAGGTACCCCCAAGACTTGTATTGGTGGTCGTCACTGTGGCGAGGGAAAGACAGCAAAACCTTGAGACTGGGCAGCGGCGTGGAGCTGTTTGTCGTAGGTGAAAAAGGTCAGGGTGAGGCCAGCGTCGCGGAGAAGACAGGCGCTCGCCAGGTGGATGGCATCCAGGGAGCGAACGCCGGTCAGCGAGCAAGCTCGACGAATGACCTCATCGCTGATGCCAACTTTGGAGACCCCCTCCGTGAACTTCCGGTAACCGGCGCCGGTGAGGCCACTGCGCTGCCACACTTTAGATAACTCGATGTCAATGAGTGCAGAAGAAAACAGTTGCTGGCCTTCAAGGAGTGCAGCGACTTCGGAGCTTTCGCGCTCGGGCAAGGCCAACTTCGCTAGTGCCGAAGTGTCGACGTAGATCATCACAAGCGGTCTTCCCTATCCAGTAGCGATACAACGTCTGTCCCGGAAGGCAGATAGTCTGTGGTGCTTGGCTGTGAGTAAGGCTTCGGGTTGTGGCTCAGGATTCCGGCAGCTACTAACTGCTCCACGGGGCTATCTAGAGATGAAATGGGAACAACGCGAGCAATGGGCCGATTGCGGTCGGTGATGACCACGCTTTGACCTGTAGCGGCAACTTCGCGAACGATGTGGCCAGAACGCTGGTTGAGTTCGCGCAAAGAAATGTTGGTCATTGCTCCAACCGCCTTTCCTTATTGGCTGGTGACTGTAAAAAGTTAAATGTAGAACAGTAGAACAATGGTGATTTTAGTGGCAGAGCTTAGAGGGGACAAGGGGGGCGTCGTCAGTTGCGTGGCCGCGCTGCGGAACGGAATTGCGGCCTAGCTGGGTCTAACTGGGGAGATGTCCGTGCGGTGACTACACTGTCTAACCATGACTAACCCGAGCGATAACACCACCCACCGCTACACGCCGGAGCTCGCCGCGCAGATTGAAAGTGCCTGGCAGCAGTACTGGAAGGATAACGGCACCTTTAATGCGCCGAACCCAGTTGGGCCGCTCGCAGAGGACGGTAAGGAACTTCCCGCGGAGAAGATGAACATCCAGGACATGTTCCCCTACCCGTCTGGCGCGGGTCTGCACGTAGGCCACCCGCTGGGTTATATCGCCACGGATACTTATGCCCGCTTTAACCGCATGCTGGGCAAGAACGTCCTGCACACGCTGGGTTATGACGCCTTTGGCCTGCCGGCTGAGCAGTACGCCATCCAGACTGGTACGCACCCGCGCACCACCACGGAGGCGAATATCAACAATATGCGCCGCCAGCTGGGCATGCTGGGGCTGGGCCACGATCCGCGCCGCTCGGTGGCTTCGACTGACCCGGAGTTTTATAAGTGGACGCAGTGGATTTTCCTGCAGATTTATAACTCCTGGTTTGATGAGGAGCAGCAGAAGGCACGCCCGATTTCTGAGCTCATCAAGGAACTTGAGGTGGGCAAGCGCACCACCAAGGATGGTCGCTACTACGCGGATCTGAGCAAGGAAGAGCAGCGCAAGGCGCTCGATGAGTTCCGTCTGGTCTACCTGTCCAACTCCACCGTGAACTGGTGCCCGGGCCTGGGCACGGTGTTGGCCAACGAGGAGGTCACCGCGGAGGGCAAGTCCGAGCGCGGTAATTTCCCGGTCTTCCGCAAGAACCTGCGCCAGTGGATGATGCGCATTACCGCCTACTCCGACCGTCTGCTCGATGACCTGGAGCTTCTGGATTGGCCGGAGAAGGTCAAGTCCATGCAGCGCAACTGGATTGGCCGCTCCCGCGGCGCGGAGGTCACCTTCCACGCTGAGGGCTACGACATCGACGTCTTCACCACCCGCCCGGATACCCTGTTCGGCGCGGAGTACGTGGTGCTGGCCCCGGAGCACGAGCTTGTCGACGCCCTCCTCTCCCCCATCCCATACGAGGATGATGTCGACGAGCGCTGGACCTTCGGCCACGATGATCCGAAGGAGGCTGTGGAGGCCTACCGTGCTTCCATCGCCGCGAAGTCTGACCTGGAGCGCCAAGAGAACAAGGAAAAGACCGGCGTCTTCCTGGGCACCTATGCCACCAACCCGGTCAACGGCAAGCAGGTCCCGATCTTCATCGCGGACTACGTCCTGACCGGCTACGGCACCGGCGCCATCATGGCGGTCCCGGCGCACGATACCCGTGACTACGAGTTCGCCACCGTCTTTGGCCTGCCCATTACGGAGGTCGTCGCTGGCGGCGACATCACCAAGGAGGCCTATACCGAGTCCGGCAAGGCCGTGAACTCCGCCAACGATTCCCTGGACATCAACGGTATGTCCAAGGACGAGGCCATCGCCGCCATCATCCCGTGGCTGGAGGAGCAGGGCGTGGGCCGCGAGAAGATCCAGTACAAGCTGCGTGACTGGCTGTTTGCCCGCCAGCGCTACTGGGGCGAGCCCTTCCCCATCGTCTACGACGAAGCCGGTCAGGCCTACCCGCTGCCGGAGTCGATGCTGCCCATTGAGCTGCCGGAGGTAGAAGACTACAAGCCGGTGTCATTCGACCCAGATGATGCCGATTCCTCCCCGCAGCCGCCGCTGGCCAAGGCCCGCGAGTGGGTTGAGGTGGAGCTCGACCTAGGCGATGGCCCGAAGACCTACTACCGCGACACCAACGTCATGCCGCAGTGGGCAGGTTCTTCCTGGTACCAGCTGCGCTACATCGATCCGACGAACGATGAAGTCTTCTGCGATCTGGAGAACGAGCGCTACTGGACGGGCCCGCGCACAGAAGAGCACGGTGCCAACGACCCGGGTGGCGTTGACCTCTACGTCGGTGGCGTTGAGCACGCCGTGCTGCACCTGCTCTACTCGCGCTTCTGGCACAAGGTCCTCTTCGATCTGGGCTACGTGAGCTCCAAGGAGCCCTACCGCCGCCTCTACAACCAGGGCTACATCCAGGCCTACGCCTACACCGATTCCCGTGGCGTCTACGTCCCAGCCGCCGAGGTTGAGGAGAAGGATGGCAAGTTCTTCTACAACGGCGAAGAGGTTAACCAGGAGTACGGAAAGATGGGCAAGTCCCTGAAGAACGCCGTGGCCCCGGATGACATCTGCAACGAGTACGGTGCCGATACCCTGCGTGTTTACGAGATGTCGATGGGCCCGCTGGATACCTCCCGCCCGTGGGCAACAAAGGACGTCGTCGGTGCGCAGCGCTTCCTCCAGCGCCTGTGGCGCCTGGCTATCGATGAGAACAGCGGCGAGCTGTGCACGACGGACGCGGAGCTTTCCGACGATGACCTGAAGCACCTCAACCGCACCATCGCCGGCGTACGCGATGACTACGAGAACCTGCGCCTGAACACCGTGGTGGCCAAGCTCATCGAGTACGTGAACTACCTGACCAAGGCCTACCCGAAGGGCGCGCCGCGCGCCGCCGTGGAGCCGTTGGCCCAGCTGGTCTCCCCCGTTGCCCCGCACATCGCGGAGGAACTGTGGAAGCGCTTCGGCCATGAGGAGACCATCACCTATGAGGCCTTCCCGGAGTTCGACGAGAAGTACCTGGTTGATGATGAGATCGAGGTTCCGGTGCAGATCAACGGCAAGGTCAAGGCCCGCGTCATGGTGCCTGCCGACGCCGACCAAGCCACCGTCGTGGGCATTGCCAAGGACGATGAGCGCATTGCGGAACTCACCGCTGGCAAGAACGTGGTCAAGGAGATTTACGTTCCGGGCCGCATGGTCAACCTGGTGGTCAAATAAAACCACCGGGGCCCCGATAAGTCGGGGCCCCAACTGCCCTAGTTGACGAAACCAGCGCCTTCCAGCGAATGATCGTGGGGAAAATCGTCAGTTAGGGCAGTTTTGCGCCTAGGCGTGTACCTTCGTCACTCCCCTCGCAGCGCGCAACGTCTGCGTGACTCCATCGACATGCGGGAGGTAACTGACAAAGGGCGTCTGACAAAAGGCATCTGTCATAAGGCGTTTTCGCGGCCAAAAACGCCTTTTACTCAGTGCAGATGGCGTTTTTAGACCCAAAGAGGCTCTTCCGGTTTCGGGGTGCGTAGCGGGGTGAGGTAGAA
>NZ_KV794787.1:0-491 GCF_001808895.1 Corynebacterium sp. HMSC070E08 | reverse complement strand
TGGTTTGTCTGTTTGTTAGGTTTGGGCTTTTCACGGCCTTTTTTGTGGAGAGTTTGATCCTGGCTCAGGACGAACGCTGGCGGCGTGCTTAACACATGCAAGTCGAACGGAAAGGCCAGTGCTTGCACTGGTACTCGAGTGGCGAACGGGTGAGTAACACGTGGGTGATCTGCCTTGCACTCTGGGATAAGCTTGGGAAACTGGGTCTAATACCGGATATGAGCCACTTTTAGTGTGGTGGTTGGAAAGTTTTTTCGGTGCAAGATGAGCTCGCGGCCTATCAGCTTGTTGGTGGGGTAATGGCCTACCAAGGCGTCGACGGGTAGCCGGCCTGAGAGGGTGTACGGCCACATTGGGACTGAGATACGGCCCAGACTCCTACGGGAGGCAGCAGTGGGGAATATTGCACAATGGGCGGAAGCCTGATGCAGCGACGCCGCGTGGGGGATGACGGCCTTCGGGTTGTAAACTCCTTTCGACAGGGACGAAGC
>NZ_KV794786.1:0-267 GCF_001808895.1 Corynebacterium sp. HMSC070E08 | reverse complement strand
ATCCTGAGCAGGTCTGGGCCCGCGTAGTCGCCTATAACCAAGCGCACAATCCACACGCTGTATCCGAAATGCTAAACGGCCCCGCGGAAGCGGCAACTTCACACGAGGCCAGCACCGATGACATGGCAGCTTTGCAAGGCATCCCTCCCACCGATACCCCCACACTAACGGCACCGACGACACAATCAACAAACCATTGGGGTATCCCAGACCAGCTCTGCGTAAGCAAAGACGGCGTTGTACGCGTGTGCAGCTTCGGTCTCTACA
>NZ_KV794785.1:0-34218 GCF_001808895.1 Corynebacterium sp. HMSC070E08 | reverse complement strand
TACGCACACCCCCAACAAACAACAAATCCCCAGGAAGACGCATCTTTTGATGCTCGTCCTGGGGCAGTTTTCTGGCTATCGGGCAGTCCACCTGACTGCTAATAGCTAGTGGTAACAGGCCAACAGCCCGTCCGGGCCATCGATAACAGTGATGGGGGTTTCGAAGATGGGCGTGAGAATCTCATCGCGCATGATCTCCTCCGGACTGCCGAAAGAAACGATGCTTCCATCCTTGGCCGCACAAATATGGTCGGCATAACGAGCAGCGAAGTTGATGTCATGGAGAACGATGATGATCGTCCGGCCAAATTCCTTAGCGGCCTTTCGCAGGTGCTTCATCATCTCCACGGAGTGTGAGATGTCGAGGTTGTTGAGGGGCTCGTCGAGAAGCACGTAGTCCGTCTCCTGGCAGAGCACCATCGCCACGTAGGCGCGCTGGCGCTGGCCGCCGGAGAGCTCGTCAAGGTAACGGCTCTCCAATTCACCCAAGTGGAAGAAGTCAATGTAGCGCGAGACTATCTCTTCATCCTCCGCAGTCAGACGCCCCTTCGAGTAAGGGAAACGGCCGAAGCTCACCAGCTGGCGCACGGTCAGCTTGGTAATGAAGTGGTTCTCCTGGCGCAGGATGGAAAGGATCTTCGCCAAGTCCTGCGATTTCGTGGAGGACACGTCGTAACCGGCGACCTCGATGGTGCCCTCGTCGACGTCGAGAAGCCGGCCAATCATCGTCAGCATCGTGGACTTGCCTGCGCCATTCGGCCCAATCAGCGCGGTAATACCGCCGGAGGGGATCTCCAAATCGATGGGACCGATGTTGGTCTCGCCGGAGTAGGACTTCGAAACATTGGAAAGCTTGATCACAGCTTGCCCTTTCGCAGAATGACCAGAAGGAAGACGCTGCCGCCCACTAGCTCAATAATGATGGAGACCACGCCCTGCGCGTAGAAGACGTGCTGCATGAGGAAGTAGGCGCCGGTGAGCACAGCAAAGGCCGTGGCAACCGCCATTGGGAACAAAAAGCGGTGGTCATACGTCTCCGCCGCCTGGTAAGCCAAGGTGGCCACGAGGAAGCCAAGGAAGGTCATAGGCCCTACAAGCGCGGTGCTCGTCGCCATCAGAATGGAGACCAAAATCAACGTGTAGATTGCATTGACCTTGTGGTTAACGCCAAGGTTCGTTGCGGCATCGCGCCCCAGCGCTAGCACGTTGAGCTGGCGGGAGTTCAGGAACACCAGCAGTGTCACCGCGAGGACCAACGGTATGGCGATGGGATAGTACTCGCTCTCCGCATTGTTTACAGAACCGAAAAGCCGCGCGGTGAGTACGTCGAATTCACTGGGCGTGAGCATGCGCTGCATAAACGTCGCCAGCGAGCCGAGGCCGCCGCCAATGATAATGCCCACGAGCAGCATTGCGTGCATGTTGTTGCGGCGGCTGGTCAGCAGCCAGGAGTACAGCACGAGGGATAGGCCCACCATGAGAACAAGCTGCACAAGGAAGGTTCCCATGTTGCGGGCCTGAGTTAGACCGGAGGCACCAAGGAAAAAGATCGTGGCTGTATTAATCGCGACGTACAGGGATTCAAACCCCATGATGGAGGGGGTGAGAATCCGGTTATTTGTCACGGTATGGAAAGCCACCGTAGCCACGGCCTGGCATACGGCGACGATCGCCATGGCGGTCACCGCATCCGCGCGGCGACGCGCGATCAGCCACCACTTGCGGGTACCAAACTCCATCGGGTTGTCGTAGGCCAAAAGCCCGAAGGCGAAGGCCAAACCAGCGACAATCAAGGCGGCGAGGATGATCCAGTACTTTCGTGCCGCCGCAGCAGACTGGAAGCTGCCCACGTTTCGCCGGGCACGTGACGTTTGCACAGGTTCTTTCATCGCAGGAATAGAGATACTTACACTCACTTTGTCGACCTCACGATCAAGACGACGAATACGATAGCACCGACAACACCCAGAATGACCGATACGGGCATCTCAAACGGGGAGATAATGGTGCGGCCAATGAGGTCACACAAGGTCACCGTGGCGATGCCGAGCAGGCAGACCCACGGGAGATTAGAGCGCAGGTCATCGCCGCGCAACATGCTCACTACATTGGGAACGATGAGCCCAAGGAACGGCAGGGAGCCAACGACGACGGTGACAACACCCGTCGCCACAGCGATAAGCCCGGTTCCCAACAGAATCATCCGCTGGTAATTCAGACCGATATTGGTGGCAATATCCTCCCCTAGCCCAGCGACGGTGAGCTTGTCAGCATAGAAATACACAGCCAGCAAAACCAGCAGGACGATCCATAGGACCTCGTATTGCCCCTCATAGACAGAGGTAAAGGATCCCATGAACCAGATTCCGAGCTGCTGCAAGGTATCCGTGGCCAGCGCCACGTAGGAAGATACTGCGCTAACGACAGCGCCCAGCATAATGCCGATAATCGGCACGATGAGTGAGGAGCGCAGCGCCACACGGCGCAGGAACGCGAAAAACACCATGGTTCCCACGAACGCAAAAACCACCGAGATAACCATCTTCACCAGCACGGATGAGTGCGGGAAAAGGATTAGAGAAAAGAGCAGGCCCAGTCCGGCCCACTCGGTGGTTCCCGTCGTCGTGGGTTCCACGAAGCGGTTTTGGGTCAGCAGCTGCATAACCAAACCGCTCATCGCCATCGCAGCACCCGCCAAGACGAGCGCCACGGTACGCGGTATGCGGGTGGTGAAGAACATCGACCAGCCGTCCTCATTGTCGAGGATGCTGTATTCCCCCACCATGAGGGAAAGGAGGAGCAACGCGATGACACCGAGCACGCCGAGGCCTAGCTTCCAGGTCAGCACAGGTCCGCGGGAGTTGCGCGAACCGACAGCTGGGCGCTCGGCCGCAGTGTTGCTCTTCACCGTCACGGTTTAGCCTCCTCCTTCACTGCCGGGGGTCGTTTAGGCTTGGGCCTTTTCGAAGGCGTCGGCAAGCGCGTTCAGAATCTCGGTGTAGGTGATGATGGACTCATCAATGTAGGTGTCATTCGGCGCCACGTAAACGTTGCCTTCCTTCACAGCGGTAACGTTCTTGAGCGCTGCGTTGTCCTTGACTAGCTTCTCACCCGGCGTGACATCCTGGCCTTCCTTGGAGGTGGCAGCGTCGCGGTCCATAACGAGGATCCAATCCGGGTTGGACTGAGCAATAGCCTCAACGGAGATATCGTCACCCTCGTGGTCGTCGGAGGCGTTGGACACCTCCAGGGCCGGGGTCAGGCCCAGCAGCTCAAAGACCGGGCCATATACACGCCCGATATGAGGAGCGATGTAGCCGATTTCACCGCCGGAGGTGTTCACGGCCATGACCTTCTGCTCCGGATTGTAGGCCTTCTTGGCGCGCTCGGCGGCAGCGTCGAAGTCCTCGATGAGCTTCGCGGCATCCTCTTCGTGGCCGAAAACCTGGCCGAGTGCCTCGGTGTGACGCTTGAGCTCGTCGAAGAAATCCTCATCGTCACGCGGCTCGAAGTCAAGCACCGGGACGTCCTCAAGCAGCTTCTCGATGTCCTCTTGGTGTTGCTCGAAACGCTGGCCGTTCCACACGACATCCGGGTCCGCTGCTACGAGGCTTTCGAGGTCCGGCTCCTTGTGGGTGCCCAGGTCAACCTCGACTGTGTCCTTGTTGTAGGTATCACGCAGGGACTTGGGCACCAGCCTCAGCGGTGCGGCAGCAAGGTCAATGTCCCACTGCGCCAAGATAGAGAAGGCGCGGTTATCCGTCACCGCAGGGCTCTCCACCGGAAGGGTGACTTCCTTCGAACCGAAGTTATCCTCCAGGGTAATGGTGGAGGCGTCTGCCGCCGCGGATTCGGTCGACTCAGCGGTCTCCGCAGACTGGCTGGAGGAGCAGCCGGTGAGAGCAAGTGCTGCAACCGAGAGAGTGGCGGCAACTTTGGCGGCGGTCGTGCGCGAGGCACGGCGAGAAAGGTTAAACATAGCTTCCTTGCATATTAGGTGTGGCTAACCACAGTTGGCAAATAAGGACAGCGCCTAACCTAACTCAAGTAAGGCTTACCTTTCAAGCATGCATATGTTTCCTAATTCATGATGGGGGTAGCAAACCACCACCTGCCACCCCGTGACCTGCCTTTTAGAACAAAATATTTACGCTTAGCCTTCCCCCTTCTCCGCGATGAGATCACTCACCGACACTGGCCCTTCCCTATCGAAGTCCTCTCGCGCCGCGCGGCGGAAATCTGGATCCGCCAAGAAATCGAGGGCAACCTGCGCCAATCCCGCCGCCGAATCAACGGCCGCATCCACCGCCTGCGGCGTGGCAGCCCAGCGTGCAAAGTCCTCCGTGTGCAGGGCCACGTCGGTGGGCGATACCTTCACCATCGGATGCAGACCAGGCACGAGGTGAGAGACATTGCCAAAGTCAGTCGAGGCAGCCACCGTATCCGGCACCGTCCCGGCGGGCAGCGCGGTGCGTCCCCGGCGCGCCTGCGTGGCCGACCACCGATCCACCAGCGCCGCGTTGTTGCGCACGGGCAGGGTCATCGGGTGCTCATCCCACTCCACGTCCACCTCGACGCCGGCCATGAGTGCAGCGCCCCGGACGATGTCTTCCACCCTGGCGGACAGATCCATGAGCGTGCGCGTCCCCAACGAGCGCACGTAAATAGTCATCTCCGCCTCGTTCGGGATGATGGAAGGCCGATCGCCACCGCTCATGATGGCGTGTACGCGATCCGAGGGCGGCATTTGCTGCCGCATAAGCCCAATCCCCTGGTAGGCCAAGCTCGCAGCGTCAAGGGCGTTGCGCCCCATGAAGGGCTGGGAGCTGGCATGCGCGGCCACGCCGCGATAACGAACACGCAAGATGCGCCGTCCCACCCAGGCATGCGCGCCGATGTCGTAGCCGAAGCCATGGATCATCACCGCGGCGTCCACGCCTTCAAGACTTCCGCCGCGAATCATGTATTCCTTGCCGGAGTGGCCCTCCTCCGCCGGGGTTCCCTGGAAGAGGATGCGGCCGGACGCGACAGGGGCGTCGTCTAGCACGGCAGTAACCGCCAAGAATCCAGTAACGCCCGCTGCGGCAATGACGTTGTGCCCGCACGCATGCCCAATCTGGGGCAGGGCATCGTATTCCGCCAGGATAGCCACGGTGGGATGCCGCTCGGGGTCGAAATCCGCGCTCTGCCACGAGGCCTCGAAGGCGGTCTCCACACCATAGACCCCGCGGCGCGTCAAAAAGCCATGCTCTTCAACGATGTCCGCGAGCACCGCCATGGAGCGATGCTCCTCGAAGGCCGTTTCAGGGTGTGCGTGCAGGTCCGCGACGATGTGCGCGGCCTGCTGCCGCAGGGCTTCGGCCCGCGCGGCCGCCGCGTCCCAGAGCTTCGCCTGGCCTGGGTAGTCCTCTCCCTGTTTTTCCGGTGGCGCTGCGGACGCCACGCGCTTGGCGACGCCCTCCTCCATCGCCTCCAAATACGCCGTCGATGGATTGTTGCGTTGATTCATGCGTTTAACCAATCATGACGTTGTTGCCCGGTCCCAGCGGAAGGTCCACGTAGAACCAGATGGCCAGCAAGATCGCCCAAGCCGTAAAGAACGGCACCACGAAGGGCACGAGGCGTGACATCAGGGTTCCCAGGCCCGCCTCGCGTTCATAACGCTGGAGGAAGCCAAGCATGACAATCATGTACGGGTTCAGCGGGGTGATGATCTGGGTTGCGGAATCGCCCACGCGGAATGCGCCCTGAATAAACGCCGGCTCATAGCCCAGCAGGGCAAACATGGGAACGAAGACCGCCGCCATGAGAGTCCACATCGAGGAGCCAGAAATAATCAGCAGGTTCAGGCAGGACGCCAGGACGATGAAGGCAAAGATGGCCGGGAAGCCCGTCAACCCGATGGATTCCAGGAAGGCAGCACCCTTCACCGCAGTGAAGGTACCGATACCGGTCCAGGCGAAGAGAGCCACGAACTGGCCCAGGATGAACGCCAGGATAAGGAAGCTCATCATGTCCTTGAGCGCGCCAATCATCATGTTCACAACATCGGTGATGCCCTTGACCGTGCCGACGACCTTGCCGTAGACCACGCCGAGCACCAAGAAGTAGGCGAACACGATAAAGACGATGGAGTTCAGCAGCGGGGACTTGGGCAAGAAGCCGCCCTCTTCATTGCGCCACGGCGATTCCGGCAGAAGAACTGCGAAGAGAATGATGGCGGTGAGGATGACCGTGGCCACACCGGACCAGATGAGACCCTTGGATTCGGCCGGGCGCAGCTCAGCGGTGAGCTCTTCGCCGTTCTCGTCACGGTCACCGCGCTCGGCAGCGTCCTCGGGATCGATGTCTTCCTCGGTGGGGACTTCCTGCTTCCACATGCGCGGCTCGATGACCTTATCGATGATGAAGCCGGCCAGCACACCGAGCACGATGGAAGAAGCCACGTTGAAGTAGTAGTTCGACATCGCATTAACGGGTGCGAACTCGGTATTTGGCAGAGTCTCCATGACTGCGGTCGTAATACCGGCAAAGAGCGCATCCAGGGAGGTGGGCACCAAGGCAGTGGAATAGCCAGCACCCACGGCAGCGAAGCCACCAATCAGGCCCGCGACAGGATGACGGCCCGCGGCCTTAAAGACCATCGCGGCCAGCGGCGGGACGATAACGAAGGCTGCGTCCGCCATAACGGAGGCGGTCACGCCGATAACGCCGACGGCGTACGGAAGCAGCCAGGGCTTGGCGGAACCAAAGAGCTTGCGAATCAACGCCGAGAGCATGCCGGAACGCTCCGCTACGCCCACTGCCAGCATGATGGGCAGCACCGTTACCAGCGGCGGGAAGTTGATGTAGTTCTCACCCATTGTCGTGGTGAACCACGTCAGTCCCTCACCGGTGAAGAGACCCTTCACCGGCTGAATCTCATCCGATCCGGGAACCTTAATCTCCACGCCCATCTTGGCCATGATGGTGGAGAGAACGCCGGTAATGAGGAAAAGAATCAGGAAGATGGTGAAGGGCTCCGGCAGCTTGTTGCCGACGTACTCGACACCGTTGAGAAACTTATCCAGCATTCCCCCGCCGGACTGTTGGCTCGATTTTTGCTCGGCCTTGGCGGGATTTGCTTTCGACTTCTCCGTGGTGCCGGCGCCGCCTTTCGACGCCGTATTGGATGGGCTGTTCATGGGTACTCCTGTCGTAGGGGTCAGTCCCAGTGCTCCACGTCACACTGTTGGAGAAAGGCTACCACGGGAATGTAACTTGGGTAACAAGTATTTTCCTTCTTCGTCACATTTTCCCGGCCAGCCCTACTCCGCTTTCGCCCCGCGCCCCTACACCCCTCACGGGATTCTGATTACGCTCACTGCAAATAGTGGCCCAAAATCGACCGTTTTTAGCACCTTATCTACCGTAAACGACACTGAGAGGTGTCCATTAGCCCTGAGTTGGCAATGATGCTCGCTTTTCACGATTTCGTTGGAGACTATCTGCGCTCCCAACGGACTTCGCCGTCAACGACCTGTGCCGTGGGGCTCATCCCTACATAGGCAGCGACATGCTGTGAGGCTAAGTGCTCGGGATGGATATGAGCGATGAGATGCGTAATGCCTCGCTCCGCAAGATAAGCGCTAAGCAGTTTCACGGCTTCCTTGGCGTATCCGTGCCCTTGCCACTGTTTCCCAATCACCCATGCGATCTCCGTCGCATTACCGCTGCGGGGCACAGTCGCTTGGACGTAGCCTATCGGCTGCTTACTCGAACCGAGGGTGACGATGAGATTGATCCATTCTTCGGTACCGTCGCTCGAGCCGCCTCGGGTTTGGATCGCGTACCGTCGCGCAAGCTCATCAGAAGAAGGCGGCTCACCACCCGTAAACGCGTATAGGGCATGGCCAGAAAGCACGGTAGCCATCTCGGTAGCATCCTCTACACGAAGCGGCCTTAAGTCGATAGGCATCTTCATCGCCATAGTTCACCACGCAAGATTCGATCAGTCACTAGAACATTAACGTTTCTGCTGACGACGAAGTTCCGACCGCCTTCTCATCAAGAGTGCTTCTCATCCACCGCTACACTCACTGCAAATAGTGCCCCAAAATCGACCGTTTTTAGCACCTTATCTACCGTGAGCGTCGTCAGATTGCCCGAATGTTACGTCCCCACGCTCAGCTTCGCCGCCGCTCGAGGGCACCAGCCCGTTTATCCGCGCGAAAGGATCCCACTCGCAATCGCGATGCGGCTCGTATTCCGCAAAGTTGGCGGCATCGACGGCAGCCGCCTCCGAAATGAGCTCCGCAATGAGTGCGACCGTCATATCCATCCCCGCCGCCACACCTGAGGAAGTCCACCGATTGCAGTCCTGCACCCACCGCGCCTTGGGCTTCCAAGTCACGGACTCCCCGAAGGAGCTCGCCCACGCAAACGCACGCTTATTGCTTGTTGCGGCGTAGCCCTCCAAGAGCCCCGCCGCCGCCAGGACCGCAGAACCCGTGCACACGGAGGCAACCCACGGTGCTTGTGCGCCCACCTCACGAAGCCACGCCAGAAAAGATACGTCTTCCACGAGCCGCCGGGTTCCTTTGCCGCCCGGGACGAGGAGGGCGTCGGTCGGCTCAATCTGGGCATAAGAAATCGTCGGAACCACTTCTACGCCCTGCGAGCTGGCAACTGGTTTGCCATCCGGCCCGGCGAAAACCACGGTGACCTCAGGGACGGCTTGAAGCAGTTGGACGGGCCCGAAGACGTCGAGAAGCTCAAAGCCCTCAAACAAGACGACTGCAATGCGGAGAGGTTCGGTATCCATGCGGCCATCCTAAAGCAGGCCGCAACGCCGCCGATTTTGACCTATCTCTCCCGAGCATCCGTAAGCACACGAAGTTGAAGCAAGACCGGATACAGGTGACCCACAACGCCGATAACAAGAAAAACTGCAGCCGCTAACCATCCGCCTGCCGCAGCGCACCATCCAGCGCTACATATATGGAGCAGCAATCCCCATACATGCCCAGCTGCCGACGCTCGCACCGGCCGAAGGGGGTTCGCCCCTTCACGCTTGGCGGACTCTTCTCTGCGCATCGCCAAAATCATGCCGTTCCATCCGATTCGCGTGAGCACAGCATTAAATAGCTCGACACCCCACCGACGGCTAGCAACGCGAGAAAAAGACACACGCCGCCACATCGAAACCGGAATATGGCGCTCCAGAGAATCTCCAACAAAGGGTGCGAGCCCGAACCCCAACAGAATAGCTGTAACTACGAACCCCTCGGAGTTCGCACCAGTTTCATTCGCCACGATATTCAGCCCTAGCACGGCCGCGATAGCCCCAGCGAAAGCGATCACTTCTACCCCCTTAGGGAACTCAAGAAAGCCTGCAAGCGGTTTCACGCATCTTCCCCTATTCAGAACCCCCTAGCGTTTCCCGCCAGACAGCTGTTACGCCAGTTTAGCGGCCCAGCGGGTTACCCCGCCTGGGCTTCTCCGTGCGCAGTCTGCACAGGATCCCTAACCGGCCCTCCGGCTCGGACAATCCCCTGAGCATGCGCGGTTGTATGCTTGACTAGAAGTTTTTCACTTAAGGTTTGAAGCGGAGCCTGCCTTAGGCCGTGACAATCTTCGAGCGAGACACTAATCTCGTTGTTGATACGTCATCAATAGGAGCATTTAACCAATGAAAGCATTCGGATTCTTAAGCTTCGGACACTACGCATTCGGCGGCCAGCGCGGACCGTCCGCCGAAAAAGTCGCGAAGATCCACCTGGACATCGCCCAGGCTGCAGATGAGATCGGCGTGAACAACGCGTCTTTCCGCGTCCACCACTTCGTACCGCAAGCCTCAGCCCCAATGCCGCTACTCGGCGCAGTCGCCGCCACCACCAAGAACATCGAGGTGGGCACCGGCGTGATCGACATGCGCTACGAAAACCCGCTCTACCTCGCCGAAGAGGCCGCCTCCCTCTACCAGCTCTCCGGCGGCCGCGTGGCCTTGGGCGTCTCGCGCGGTGCCCCGGAGGTTGCCGAGCGCGGCTGGGGGGCTTTCGGCTACAAGGGCGAAGCCCCCAACGGCGCGGACGTGGCACGCGCCCACCTCGAGGCGTTCATGGCCGCGGTAGACGGCAACGGGTTTGCCACCGCTGCACCTCTGGACCGCCAGTACCCGAATATGTTCCAACCCGGCTCCGCTCTCCCGGTCTTCCCCATGGCACCGGAGCTGCGCAAACACATCTTCTACGGTTCAGGCACTCACACGTCGGCAGAGCAGACCGCCAAGGACGGACTAAACCTGATGTCTTCCTCCCTGGTTTCCGAGACCACCGCCGCGACCTTGGGTGAGATCCAGGCGGACCAAATCAGCCGCTACCGCGCCGCGTGGAAGGAAGCAGGCCACGACTGGACCCCGCGCGTGTCCGTCTCCCGCTCCATCTTCCCCATCGTGGACGGCGCCGATATGCAACGTTTCGGCATGCACGCCTCAGGCTCCGACCAAGTGGGCGTGCTGCCCGACGCCGGTGCTTCCACCTTCGGCCGCACGTATGCCGCCGAGCCTGACAAGCTCATCGAGCAGCTCAAGGCCGACCCGGCCGTGATGTCCGCCGACACCCTGCTGATCACCATCCCGACCGGCATGGGTGTGGACGTCAACGTGAAGATTCTCGAAAACTTCGCAACCCATGTCGCCCCTGCGCTGGGCTGGCAGCCGAACACCGAGGGGCCGGTCACCGGTTACCCGATCGACTAATCCGCCCCCTTCACACAAGAAACCCGCTGGCCGTTATGGCCAGCGGGTTTGCTGCTATTTGTGGAGCCGCCGGGAATTGAACCCGGGTCCTTCGTCACCTCGCCAGGGCTTCTCCGTGCGCAGTCTGCACAGGATCTCTACTCGGCCCTCCGGCTCGGGCAAACTCGCTCCGGATGATGGGCCCAGTTGCTCTCAAAGTCCCCAACCGGCCGAACAACAAACCGGTCAGGCAAGTTCCTTAGTCGATGCCAGGATCTAGGTCAGGAACGAAACCTAGGCTGACAGACACGCGTCGCTGTAATTAGGCAGCGAGGGCGTAGTCACGCTGAGAGTTCTTCTCTGCGTTTATTGGTTGCTACGACGCTTAACGGTGGTCTCTAGCCTGCACCGGCACGCTTCCCCTGGCTCAATGTACGAAGTCGAAACCAAGTCGACCCCTCATTTACACATTGCTGTGAAAGCTGCGCAGAACGCATCTTTATGCGCCCTACGGTTCGTTCAACGCTACTGCACCTGCCCCTATTCCCGCAAGCTTCACCCCAGGCCACATGAGGCATAGCTTTCATAAGCACCCCCTTGTGATTAGCATCAACTTAAACGCTGTTAAGGTGTGTGAGTCCGATACTCCTACTTTGTTAAAGGCTGCAAAGTGAGCACACATACCGAAACCACCAGTTCCCCGGAAGACGCTAAACGCCCAGCAAGCAACACCGAGTGGGCCATCTCGCTCTTCGGCACCGCCGTAGGCGCCGGCATTCTTTTCCTCCCCATCAACGCGGGCAGTTTCGGCTTCTGGCCCCTCCTCGCGGCCACGATTCTGATTGGGCCGATGACATACTTCTCCCACCGCGGTCTGGCCCGCATGATTTGTGCGTCACCACGCCAGGGCGAGGACATCACCGCAGTGGTCACGGACTATTTCGGCAAGAGCGCAGGTTTTATCATTTCGGTGATTTATTTCTGCGCCATCTTTCCCATCGTCCTCATTTATGGCGTTTCGATCACCAATACGGTCAACAGCTTCATCGTCAACCAATTAAATGGACCCACGATTTCACGCCCGCTGTTGTCCTTCCTCCTCGTGGGCATCATGACCATCGTCTTCGCCTTTGGCCAACGTATGGTGCTGGCCGTTACGCAGTTCTTGGTCTACCCGCTAATCTTCTGCCTCGGCGCACTGTCCATCTACCTCATCCCGCGCTGGGATATCGCCTCCTTCATGGAGGTGGGCAACAGTGATTGGCGCGTCGTCGGTGCTGTCGCCCTCATCATCCCCGTGCTGGTATTCTCCTTTAACCACTCCCCCGCGATTTCCCAGTTCTCCTTGGCCATGGTCGCCGCACACGGCCGCGAGAAGAGCTCCGAGAACGCCTCGCGCGCGCTGGCCCTAACCGCAATCCTGCTCACTGTCTTCACCATGTTCTTCGTGTGGTCCTGCACCCTCACGCTTGGTGCGGACGGCCTCGCCGAGGCCCGCGAGCAAAACCTGCCGGTCCTGTCTTACCTGGCCAACGTCACCGGTGTTCCGGTCTTGGCTTTCCTCTCCCCGATCATCGCGATGATCGCAATTATTTCCTCCTACTTCGGGCACGTGCTGGGAGCTACCGAGGGCGGCAACTTCCTGCTACGCAGCGCCGCTCCGCGCGCCACCGAGAAGCTCTCGGAGAAACAACTCAATTCCATCATGCACGGCATCATCTTTGTCTGTGCGTGGATCGTGGCCATTATCGATCCGTCGATCCTGGGCCTCATTGAGGCCATCGGCGGCCCCTTCATCGCCTCGATTCTCTACCTGCTGCCGATGTATGCCATCCACCGCATCGACGCGCTCAAGCAATTCCGCGGCCGTGCCAGCAACGTCTTCGTCGTCATCACGGGTCTCATCGCCGTCGGCGCCACCATTTGGGGGCTATTCGCCTAGCTCTCCTTTAACCACGCCTTCAACACAGTGGCGTGGTTGACCTCGCGGTCCTTGGCGGCGAAAAGTAGGGTGACGTCGCCAAGCTCAGCAAGCTGGCACAGTTGCTCCAGCTCTTCGCCGTCGTTCTCGTCGAGCTCCGCGCGGTAGCGCCGTGCAAACTCCTCGAAGGCATCGGCATCGTGCCCCCACCACTTACGCAATTCCGGACTGGGCGCGACACTTTTGAACCAGTGGTCATAGGACAGACGCTCCTTGGCCACGCCACGGGGCCAGAGCTTATCGACGAGCACCGCTGCCCCACGCGGCTGCTCATCTTCCCGAATAACGTCATGAACCTTAGCCGTATAAATCATGGCTTCCAGGTTAGGCGTTAATCCCCTTTACGCGGCGGCCCAGCTCGCGGGTGATGTCGCGGTCCTGGTCACGGCGCTTGATTGCTTCGCGCTTGTCATAGTCCTGCTTACCCTTGGCCAAGCCGAGCTCGCACTTGGCGCGGCCATTCTTCAGGTACACCTTGAGCGGAATCAGCGTCTTATTGCCATCGCGCACCTGGCCCATAAGCTTGTCAATCTCCCGGCGGTGCAGCAGCAGCTTACGTGTGCGCTTGGGTGAGTGGTTCGTCCACGTGCCCTGGGAATACTCCGGGATGTGAAGGTTGCGGATGTAGACCTCGCCGTCGTCGATGGTGGCGAAGGCGTCTGCCAACGAGATCTTGCCTTCGCGCATCGACTTAATTTCGGTGCCCACGAGCACCATGCCGCATTCTAGGGTGTCGAGAATGGTGTAGTCGTGGCGGGCACGTCGGTTGGTGGCCAAGGTCGAGTTATTGTCGACGGCCGCCTTTTTCTTCTTTGCCTTCTTCGCCATAGTTCGGACTATATTACGCTACAGCCAGGCAAAATCCACATCGTTGCTCAGAGCCTATGTCCGCACATAAGCGCGCATGGTTACCTGCGCGGTCAGCGCAGCGCACAGGATTGCCACCAACCCCACGATGGGCAGCGCCGTCCAGACGTCCCCAGAGGTCACCGGGGCCAACAGCTGGTTGTGGTACAAGTCCTTCAGCGCGGGATCGATCACGGTGTTCTTTCCCACGATGACGCCGACCCCGGCGAGGATAACGCCACCCACAGCGCCAAGGACCGCCTCCAGGATGAAGGGCGCGTGGGTAATCCACCGCGAGGCACCGACCATGCGCATAATCGCGGTTTCCCGCTGGCGCTGGTAGGCGGCAATCTGCACCATGTTCGCAATCAGCATGATGGCGGCCAGCGCCATGACAGCGGCAACGACAAACGTGGCATTCCGGATGGCATCCAAGTTGCCGGCGGCGCTGCGCACCTCCTCCTGCTGGTCGATGATGTCGCTGACGGCAGGATTCGACGCGATGGCGTCGATGGGCGCGGTATCCGTCGGGTCCTTCAGCCGCACGTGGAAGGCCGCCGGCAGCGCATCCGGGGAGGTTTCCTCAACCATGACCGGGTCGGTTTCCTTGAACAGTTCCACGAAGCGCTCATAGGAATCTGCACGGTTGCGGTAGCTCACAGACTCGATATCTTCATCCGCTTCCAGCTTCTTCTTCAGCCCAGCGCAGGCGGAGTCCTTACACTCCGGATCATTGGCAGAGATATCCTCATTGAGCTGGACCATGACCTCGACGCGCTCGAGATAGATGTCTTTGGTCTCGTTGGTCATCTGGGTCACCAGAACACCGGCCACCACCAGGGCCACCGAAATGGCCGTGGTAATCACCATGGCGATGGTCATGGTGATATTGCGCCCGAGCCCCTTGAAGGCCTCTCTAAAAACAAAGCCCAGATTCATCTAGACCGCCTCCCCATACATCGCGTTCTTTTCATCGCGCACGAGCGTGCCGTTGTGTAGCTCAATGACGCGCTGGCGGGCCTCGTTGACCGCGCGCGCGTTGTGCGTCGACATCACGACCGTCGTCCCGCGCCGGTTGATCTTGGCGAGCAGAGACATGATCTCCGCGGCAGTGGAGGGATCGAGGTTACCCGTGGGCTCGTCGGCAAGCAGCAGCTTGGGACGGTTAACAAAAGCCCGCGCAATCGCCACGCGCTGCTGCTCACCGCCGGAGAGCTCATGCGGCATGCGGTGCTGCTTGGCACCGAGGCCGACCATGTCGAGGACCTCGGGGACCTGCTTGGCAATCCGCGCCTTGCGTTTGCCGATGACCTCCAAGGCAAAAGCCACGTTGTCATAAACGTTCAGCTTGGGCAGCAGGCGAAAGTCCTGGAAAACGTAGCCGATGGACTGACGCAAGCGGTTGACCTCGCGGCCCTTCAGCGTGTTGACGTGGAAGTCCCCGAAATAAATATCCCCCGAGCTGACATTGGTCTCGCGCACCATGAGCTGGAGGAAGGTCGACTTACCGGAGCCGGAGGGGCCGATGAGGAAGACGAATTCTCCGTCTTCTATCTCAAAGGACACCTTGTCCAGCGCGGGCCTCGTGGAGGTCGGATAGACCTTGGACACATTCTCGAAAGTGATCACTTAAGCCACATTAGCAACATTTGTTACTCGGGCCTAGGACTCCTGCTGCGCCATGCGCCACCGGATCCCGGATTCTAAGAAGCCATCGATATCCCCATCCAATACCTTGGAAGGGTCTCCTACTTCATAGTTCGTGCGCAGATCCTTGACCATCTGGTACGGGTGCAGCACATAAGAACGCATCTGATTACCCCAGGAGGCATTGCCCCCCGCACCCAGCGCATCGAGTTCCGCGCGCTCCTCCTGGCGCTTGCGCTCCAGCAGCTTCGCCTGCAGCACACGCATGGCAGAGGCCTTGTTCTGGATCTGGGACTTCTCGTTCTGGCAGGTCACCACGATGCCGGTCGGGATGTGCGTCAGGCGCACTGCCGAGTCCGTCGTATTGACCGACTGCCCGCCCGGGCCCGAGGAACGATAGACGTCCACGCGCACCTCCGAATCTGGTACCTCGATGGAATCGGTCTGCTCCACCACCGGCAGCACCTCGACCTCAGCGAAAGAGGTTTGACGGCGGGCTTGATTATCGAAAGGCGAGATACGCACGAGGCGGTGCGCTCCCTGCTCCACGGAGAGCTGGCCATACATGTATTCGCCATGCACCACGAAGGTCGCGGATTTAATGCCAGCCTCCTCGGCATAGGAGATGTCGTAGACATCCACCTTGTGGCCGTGCTTTTCCGCCCAGCGCGTGTACATGCGCATGAGCATCTCCGCCCAGTCCGCGGCATCCACGCCACCGGCACCGGAACGGATGTTGATGACCGCCTCACGCTCGTCATACTCACCGGAGAGCATAGTCGTCACCTCGAGCGATTCGATGGCGGCGCCGAGCTCCTTCAGCTCTGTGTCGACGAGTTCCTGGGAGGCCTCATCGCCCTCTTCCTCCGCCAGCTCAGACATCACGGGCAGATCCTCAATCCGCCCGCGCAGGGACTTCAACTTGCGCAGCTTTGCCTGCTGTGCCGACAGCTCCGAGGTCACCTTCTGCGCATGGTCGGGGTCGTCCCACAGCGACGGGTCCCCCGCCTGGGCCTCGAGTTCGCGCACGCGCTCGGACACCGCCTCCGGGTCCATCACCTTCTCAATGGAGGTCAAGGTGGCGCTGAGTTCCTCAAGTCGTGCTGTTTGTTCCGGACGCATAGACCCCTACTCTACTTATTCTTTCTCCCTGATTAGCCATCGGCCGCGTTTAGCGCGACAATAGGCGGCATGAGTGACCAGCCAAGCCTCACCGAGATGATCGATGCCATCATCAAGACCTTCATCGTTGCCCACGCGGACGATACCGACGCCCACCTTGCCCAGGCGCTTGTCTATAACGCCGGCCGCCTGGCCTGGCGCCTGCGCGAGCAGGGAGTAGACATCGAGCAAAAGACCTCCGTCTCCGATGTCGTCACCGACGCCGACTTCGCCGCTGAGCGTTTCGTCGCCGGTGTGCTCGAGGCCCTGCGCGGCGAGGACGGCATCGTGGGCGAGGAGGGCGCGAACCGCGAGTCGAAGTCCGGCCGCACGTGGGTCATCGACCCCGTCGACGGCACCTACAACTTCGCCTCGGGCTCCGACTATTGGTGCTCTGCGCTCGCGCTTGTCGACGCTGAAGGGGTCATCCTCGGCGCCGTCCACCGCCCCGCCATGGGTTATACCTGGTTCGGCGGCCGTGACTTCCCCACCAGCCTGGACGGCAAGGAAGTCACCACACTCACCGACACCCCCGCCGACAAGCTGTGCTTGTCGACGTACCTGCATCCCACCTCCATGACGGATCCCGCAATCGCTTCCGCCTGGGAAAAAGTAGCCCCGCACTTCGCCACCATGCGCATGTTGGGCGCGGGCTCCGTGGATCTCTCCTGCGTGGCGGATGGCACCTGGGGTGCATGGATGCAGCATTCCGTGAAGGATTGGGATTGGTATCCGGGCCAAGCGCTGGTCCTCGCAGCAGGCGGCGCGGCGCGCAAGGTTGAAGCCGGCGGTGTGGAATGGTGTATCGCGGGTAATAAACAAGTAGTTGATCAGATGGAGGAATGGCTCCGTGGGTAAATACAAAGAAGACCTCGGCTTGGCATTAGAGATGGCAGGCCATGCGGACGCCATTACGATGCACCGTTTTGAGGCTGCAGACCTGTCCGTCAAGGAAAAGCCTGACATGACACCGGTCTCCGATGCGGATCTGGCCTGCGAAAAGGCAATCCGTGAGGCTCTGAAGCGCTCCCGCCCACGTGACGAAGTTTTGGGCGAAGAGTTTGGCGGCGAGGCCTGCTTCGAAGGCCGCCAGTGGGTAATCGATCCTATCGACGGCACGAAGAATTTCGTGCGCGGCGTTCCCGTCTGGGCCACTCTGATTGCGCTGCTGGAAGACGGAGAGCCGGTCGTCGCCGTCATCTCCGCCCCGGCCCTGCGCCGCCGCTGGTACGCGGCCAAAGGTGGCGGCGCCTACCGAGTCTTCGGCGGGGAGCCGAAACGCCTGCGCGTTTCCGAGGTCTCCAAACTGGAAGATGCCTCCCTGGCCATGAGCTCTTTGTCAGGCTGGCGCCCGAACCGCGATGCTTTCATCTCATTCACGGACAAGGTCTGGCGCCTGCGCGGCTACGGCGACTTCTGGAACTACTGCCTCGTGGCCGAAGGCGCCGTCGATATCGCCGCCGAGCCCGAGGTCTCCCTCTGGGACCTAGCGGCCCCGGCGCTCCTCGTGACCGAGGCAGGCGGCCGCTTCACCAACGTCCGCGGCGAAGACGGCCCCCACGGCGGCTCGGCTCTGGCCTCCAACGGCAAGCTTCACGACGCCGCCCTCAGCGCCCTCTCCTAGCGCCGTGCGGCGCCGCACGCCGGTGCCGCAGCCTAGCGCCGAACTGCGAACCGCACTCCGCAGGTCATTTCGATCAAATAAGGCCCCAGATCTTTAACGATCTGGGGCCTTAAATGTTAGAAACGTACTTCTAGTTCTCCGGAATCGTGAATCCGGAACCCACGCCCTCGCGGCGGTTCAAATCCGCGATGATGGCATCGGTGTTGGACACGACCGTCGGGTTGTGCAGTGCACCCTGCCACGGGGTGCGGCAGGACGGCAGCCCCGGAATCAGACCGCGGGATACCGATCCGACAATGCGGCCATTGTGGAAGACCGGCGCACCGGAATCTCCAACCATGGCGCACACCTGGTTGATGGTGATTTTCTGGCTGTGCTGGAAGGTCATGCCACAGGTGCGGCCGGTAGCCACGCCGCGCTTGCAGGTGATGTCACCCGGCTGGGTGGACCCACCGATCCCGTACGCGGTCACACCGTTGTAGCTGCGGGTCACCTCTGCCTGGGAGCCGAACTCGATGAGCGAGTAGTCCAGCTGCGCGTTCTTGGACACCACGGTGCCAGTGGGACCTACCTGCCAGGAGTCCGCCGACGACACCGGATCACCCACGTTGCCGCAGTGACCGGCGGTAATGCCGACCTTGCGACCTTCAGCATCCATGCCAGCAGCCGTCAGCGTGCACATGGTGTCCTCACGGATGTACAGCGGGGTACCCGGGCCATACAGCGATTTTCCTTCAGTCATCGCAACATTAGATTCCTCGGGAATCTGGGGTGCATCGTAGAAGGAGCCGGGTACCCGGTGCAGAACATAGTCCGCGTGCGGTTTACCGGCCGCAATCTTGGAGAACAGGTCGTTCTTCCACACGTAGTTCGGATCAGTGCCCTGGGGCACGAACTCCGGCTGCGTGGCCTCCTCCAGCAACCCGATGGGAGTCGGGTTCGTCAGCGGTTCACCCGTGATGGCATCAGCGCCGGCATAATCCTGCTGCTCGGACGGGGCCGGCAGTTGCGTCTGCAGGTTCGCCTGCTCCGCGACGCGCTGTGCCGCAGGAGAGTTCACGGCTCCTTCGACCGCCTGGTTCACATCCTTCGAAGCCGCTGCGGCGGCACCGTTGACGGCGGTGTCGACGGCGTCGGTCAGCGCTGCGTCCACAGGCTTGGTCTCAATACCAACGGACTTCAAGTCCGCGCGCACCTGGTCAACAAAACCGGCCGAATCGATTTCCGGGATGGTGGGGAGCTCCTGGGCACCCGCCGCTGGGTTACCCAGGAAGAACGCACCTGCGAAAGCCGAGCCCACGAGGACTTTCTTAAGGTGCGGAATTTTTCGCATTGAGCAATTCCTCTTTCACTTCTTCTCGTATTGGTCTATAAGACCTACCCATGATGGCACGCGCATCGAAGCGGCCGTTTCTAACGTGTGAGACTGTGTCCAACCCGTTACATTACTGACAGTTTTCGGGTGCCCCCTCTCTTCTTTCACCGCCTCCCCGCCCCGGCGCGGCCCTACTATGGAGGCATGTCTGAGACCTCCAATTCTCCTTCACCCGCTGCAGACATTGAGGAAATTGTCGCCGTTGTCCTACGTGATACCCACGGCCGCGTGCTAGTCCTCCGCATTACCTCCACCCCGGAGTTTGTCCTGCCTTTCGGCTCCATTGACAGCACCCTCAATCCCGCCCGCGCGGCCCAACTCATCGCCCACGAAGCCATACGCGCGGTGGTCGATATGTCCAAGCTGCGCCGGCTTGCCACCTATGTCTCCCCGGCCGCCAACGACGCCCCACAAACCATCCATGCACACGTCTATGTCTACGAAGAAGAAATCTCTGTTGCACACCCCGACAAGGAGATCGCCGAGCTAGCGTGGGTCGATCCCGCTGCCCCGGACGTCGATGTCGCCCCGTTACTCAAGGAGAGGGTATTCCCCGCCTTGCAGGAACTCTAGCCTCCCAAGCCTTAGACTCCACCCCATGACTACGCAGCGACTACTCCCCGTTCTCGCCGCCGGTTCTCTTGCCCTTGCGCTGGCCGGCTGCGCCACCGATGACAGCACCGACGCCACGCTTTCCGACGTCTCCCCTACAACCACCCAGGCCGCCGACGCCGAATCCGGGGCTCCAGCACCCGCGGCTCCGCAATCGCCCGAGGCCGATGCTCCGGCCCCAGAGGACTCCCAACTTGTGGCAGGCGACGACGCTGAATCGACACAGAACACTGACCCGGCCGCAGCTGGCAACGAATCCTGCGCAACGGCCCAGCTCGATATCGGCTTAGCCGATGAGCAAGGCGCTGCCGGTTCGCATTTGGCGGATATCACCTTCACCAATACGTCTTCCGAACCCTGCACTTTGCACGGCTTCCCCGGTGTTTCCGCCGTCACCAACGATGACGGCACCCAGCTTGGCGCCGCCGCTGTGCGCGAAACCGGCAAGGAAGCAACAACCGTCACGCTTCAGCCCGGCCAGTCGGCCCGCGCGGGCCTCAAGATGACCAACGTTGGGGTCCTCGATCCCGCTTCCTGCCAGCCCCAGACAGCCGACGGCTTGCGCGTGTACCCACCCGGCGAAACCGCCAGCGCTTTCATCCGCGTCGAAGGCCTCGAAGGCTGCGCGGGCGATGCGAACTACCTCTCTGTCCAACCCGTCACCCCTGCCTGAACCCCACCCCCGGGGGGATTCGAAAATAGACCTTTCAATGTAACTGGCCGCAAATCATGAAACTCACGCCCCTCACGTAACAAACTTTAAAGTTGATCTCCCAAGCTATTGCACAGCAATCACACAGGAGGCATTATAAATCTGCCACATACTGGCGATTCTCTTCTCTCTCAAGGAGCTCTCATGATTCATCTTTACAGGCTTGAGCAAACCCTGCCGCAGATTATTGGTGCCATTATCACCATCATCGCCATCATCGCCGGTGCCGTTAACGGTGCTGGCAGCTCGCACTCTGGCCCCGGCAGCACGACCCAACCGGCTCCGCGCCCATCAGTGACAAGTGAGAACCTTGTTCAGCCAAACTCGAGCCAGTACCTGCTGAACATGGACTACGTCAACAGCATTACGGTCAATGGCCAAACCATTTCCGACACCATGGTCCGTACCCGCACCACATCGGACAGTGAAGCGTACGTCGGACGAGGCGATCTGAATGGCAAGTACAACACCCTGACCTTTAGCCTTGCTTGGGATGAGAACATCAAGCGCAGGGAGGGCAACGACTCCGCCATCGTGAAGGTCTACCTCGGCAAGAACCGCGCAGAATACGCGAAGTCTTACGTTGTTAGGCCCGGTCAGGTAGTAAACTCTGGCCCCATCAACATCAGCGGGCTGGACAAGGTAATTGTTGAGGTGGAGCCTATTCACGGTCCCGGCCTTGCCATCTTTAACGCACGCCTCCACCGCTAATCACTAGTTTCCCGATGACCCAGAACGGTTTGGTTCTGGGTCTTCTCTTTTGTCTCAGCAGCTAAATCATCGACGACAGCCTACAATCGCGGCCATGGAATCCAAGAAGCTGACATCGCTGGTCTTTGGGAACGTAGTGCTGGAATCGCATATGACGAAGACGATTATCGTCGTCTATTCCGACGACATGCGGTCATGGTACTTCCGGCCGAGCCCATATACGGAGCTCAAGGTGCCGCTCGATGAGCTGCGGGGGAAGCTGAGCAGAGAACGCGCGGAGCTCATCTCAGAGCGCATTTTTGATAACGTCAAGCTGGAGCTCGAGGAAAGCTACCCCGGAGGCGTCGTCCGCGCCCAAAAAGATCTCTGCGGCTGGCTCTTGCATGAGGAATCAGCCGCTTAAACCATCGTCAGGCCGGTGTACCTGCTGATTTAGGCTCTATGCGGCCCGTTGGACCGTATGCCAGCCGGCGATGCGCCCACTCGAATGGGCCGGGTTTGCCCCAAGCCTCAAGCAAAGCGGCAAGAAGCAGCGTCAGGACAAAGACCAACAGACCGATTCCGAGCTTGCCACTCACCGAAGCATCCGCTCCCAGACCGAAGCCAGCCGGGGTAACCAGGACAATGAATAATATCGACTGCGCAATGTAGCCCGACATTGAACGCTTGCCCAGCGCTACAAAAGCATAGGCCCACCCGGGAACACGGTTGTTGAGGTTCTCTGTGAGCAGTGCCAGTACAGCCAGAATGCCCGGCCCAGTAAGAAAACCGAAAGCTTGGTTCAGCATGAAGAAGACCGGTTCCAGTTCTATTGGCAGGACACCAGCGGCAGCAAGGCCCCACGGAAGCCCCACAAAGACGATGACCACGCCTGCGATGACAACCCAGGTGACTAGGGTGCGGCGGTGCGCAGAAACGCTGGCCAGCACACCCTCCCGCGCCCAGATGTACCCGATGAGGAAAACACCGGTCAGCCCAACAAACATCAAGGGGATCTGTCCCAAAGCAGCGATCTCACCGCGCACGTTGCGGCCGAAGAAATCACCGAAGGTGACAAGCTCCCTGGTCATCGGCCGCGAACTGGGCAGAGGACTGAAGTAACCACAATAGGCTCCCAATGCACCCGAACCGGCGAAAACCGCATAGCCGCCAAAGAACCAGTAGGCAATGCGCCGCAGCATGCGCGTCGAAAGCGTAAAGCACCAAGCCAAAGCGATGCCCATGAGGCCATAGACCAGCATGATGTCACCGTCGAAAAGCACGAAGCCATGCGCCAGGCCAAAGACCGCCAGCAGCCCGTAGCGGCGTACCAGAATGCGTCTGGATTCCGTATCGGTGTAGCCCTTGCGGTGCAGGCTGGCAGCAATGAGACCAATGCCGAATCCCAACAGCATGCAGAACATGGGCAGGCCACGTACCCGAACAACCATGGCCGTAAATACCGCGGAGAAAATGTTTAAAGTGCTGCCGGGGCGCACACCACCCACGGTGGAGCTGGGACCTATCGACCAATCATTGACTACCCAGCTCTGCACAGCATTCGCCATGGCGATGCCCAGTAGGGCCGTTCCACGCGCGAGATCCGGCACGATGAGCCGTTGTCGTTTCTCCTGCATACACCCTATTTTACTCTTCTCAAGCATCATCTAAGGGCCGTTTGACTAGGCTAAGTCCCATGCCTGAGCCACTGTCCTACTCCTCCACCGAGGGCTTCCCGCAGCTCCACATGTCCCGTGTCATCGATGCCGATTTCGATACCGCCGCAGACAAACTGTTCCGCTGGCGCCTGCAGCGCAGCGGTCTTTTTCGGGTTCGCCCCAGCCACGCCACGGTGGAAGAAGGCGCGGAGGTCGGCCTCGGGTTGGGGCCGTGGGAGTTTCGCTGCCGGGTAGTAAAGGTGTTCAAGGAGCCTGGACGTTGTGGATTTACGTACGGCACCCTCCCCGGCCATATCGAGCGCGGCGAGGAAACCTTTACGCTGGAGCTCCTGCGGGATGGGCGCACGCTGCTGCTTGTCGACGCCTCCTCCCAGCCCGCCCGCCTCACCTTCCTGCGCCCGCTGCTCGATATTCCCCGGCGCGCACTGATCTGGTGGTTTTACCTGCGGGCGCTGGATGAGTGATAGGGATAGCAGCCGCTTTAACCGCAGTCCCAGTCGAAGAGAACCTTGTCGAAGTTACGCGCAGCGAGATCCTCCGGGTGGATGTAGAAGTTTCCGATTCCTCCATCACCCCATTCGAAGGTGCCACCATTATCCACCGTCGCGAGTGTGATGTGCTCATCGCCGATAGGCAGCTTGCTGGGGTTCCAGTAGGTGGCGTAGCCGCCGAGGCGAACCTCGCACTGCCCGTCCTCGAGGTTTACGCGCTCCTCTGATTCCTCAGCGGTGGGATCAACGCTGAACCCCTCGGCTTCAACGCGGGCCACAATCTCATCGAACATTTCCTTCTGGCCGTCCTTGGTATCGCCGGGGAGCTTGGTCGCCTCGATTGTGGTTTCCCCGTCGATAACGCGCCGCGTGATAATGTCCCAGCCGTATGTGTGAACATCCACCAGGTCCTCGCCGCGCCGCAGGAGGGCACGGAGATCATTGTTCCAGAAGGCGGTGCGGCCGAACTCGTGCGCGTTTTCGGTAACGCTCAGCTCGCTCAGCTTCCCGTCGATAGTCGTAGCCTCCAGCGGTTCCTCCGCTGGGTGCTCTCCTGAATCCTCTACTTCCTCCGGCACCTCGCCTACGTGTGGGGCGGAAAGATCTTCGAGGTATCGAGCGAAGGGCGTGGAAGTGCGTTCACCTGTCGCCACATACTTGTTACAAAGTTCCATTCCCCATCCGTACTCACCGGGTACGAAAAGCTGAAGGAGGCCGGAGGTAGGGAAACCGGGAAGCGGTTCAAACTCAGCGAAGTTGAACTGGGCAATGAAGAACATGGGCTCGTCGTCGTACTCGGGGTACGGCGCGTGCTCTGGCAGGTACGGGGTTCCGCACAGCTTGGAGGTGGTAGGCGAATCTGGGCGGGAGCTTTCCTCAAAGTCGATGATCGGGCGCGTGGGGACACTGTCGAAGGAATACTTCAGGGCATAAAAGTCATCTTCTGCTGTCATGGGGGCGATTTTAAAAAAGAATCATGCAGGTAGCTCGGGGGTTATTCCCCACCGCCTTTTCGAATGCAAGCGGCACGCAGGCGTTCAATGTAGCTTGGCTCACATGGATAACACGTCACGCTTCTCTCTAACGCCCCTGTTAACGGCGTTGATCGCTGTTCTTGGAACAACCGCTCTTGCCGTTGCATCAGGTCTCCTCCCAGTAGCCGCTGCTGAAGAAGAGACGAATGCCTCCAGTTCCTCTTCGAGCAACATGGCTCCAACCATGGTGGTCTTCGATTCCTCCGGCTCGATGATCACCAACGATGCCGGCGGGCAGACCCGCATTGATGCCGCCAAGGAGGCTGCCCGCACCTTCATCACCGAAGCCGGGGATGACGCCCCTCTGGGGCTTGTCACCTATGGTGGCAACACCGGCGAAGCCCCCGAAGATGAGGCGGCCGGTTGCCAGGACATCACCGTAGTAACACCACCCGAGGCCGGTAACTCTGAGAAAATGATCGCCCATATGGATGGCTTGCAGCCACGTGGTTTCACCCCCATCGGCGAGTCCCTCCGCAAGGCCGCCGCTGAGCTACCAAAGGAAGGCCAGCGCAGCATCATCTTGGTCTCCGATGGCGTTGCCACCTGCACCCCGCCACCCGTGTGTGATGTGGCGAAAGAGCTGAAAGAACAGGGCATCGACCTAGTCATCAACACCGTCGGCTTCAACGTTGAGCCCGAGGCACAGCAGGAACTGCAGTGCATTGCCGACGCCACCGGCGGGACCTACGCCGACGCCTCCGACGCCGATAGTTTGGCCAAGGAACTCAACCGCGCAGCACCGCGCACCTTCAACGCCTACGAGTCAGACTTAGAGGAGATCGAAGGCGGCGAAACCGAAGGTTCCCCGGCCAAGGTAGGCCGTGACGTAGAGGCCTTTTCCACCACCCTTCCACCGACGGAAGGTAAAGGGCACTCCGCTGAATCCACCACCTACTTCACCACCCCCATTGCTGAAGGCGAGCACGTGGTGATTAGTGCCAACACGACGCAAACACCAAGCATCAACAACTTCCGAAAAGGTGGATCATTCCACTTAGGTATTGATTCAGCCGAGCTATCCTGCAAGCTCGACACCGCTACCGCTAATGACCTCGGCCCGAACCAATACCAAACAGCAACCTTGTATAGCACCCAAGGCGGTGAAGAGGGCTGCAACTCCGATGAGCTTGCCTTCGCCATCGAAAGAAACGGTGACTGGAAGCAGGACGAAGAATTGGGGGTGGAAGTGACCATCACCCGCTTTGGCGAGCCGGACATGGAGGGCCAACCAGATCCGGCCGAGGAAAAGACCGAACCCGGCCACGTCACGGCTTCCGGTGGCGCCACTGAGGTTACTCCCGGAACGTGGTTCACCGACGCTGCTGAGCTCACCCCACAGCAGCCGGTACGCGCACAGATTGTGCCTGGCGAAACCCACTTTTATCGCATCTCTGCCGAACACGGGCAACAGGTTGCCGGCACGGTCTCCATGGTCGAAGAGGCCGATGACTTTGACAACAATGGGCCGGGTGACTCCCTCGTTCTTACCGGCTACAACGAAGCACGCGCAAAAATTGATCTGGAGGGTTCCCGCGCCGTCGTAATTAAAGACGGCACAATCGATTTCAGTTACCCAGCACCGATCCTCTTTGCCAACCGCTATGGAGGTTCGCACAACGATGGTTCTGGGACTCCGGAAATCGAAAAAGTGTGGCAGGGCGGCGAGCAATACATCGCTGTTAACTACGAGCAGCTCCTGACCGAGCAAGAAATCGACGAAAACACCCAGTTGCCGGTGCTTACTTATGACCTCGTGGCAGACGCCATGGGCGATCCCGTTCCGGAGCCGACCTTTGCGCCAGTCAAACTCGAGACCGAGAAGCCCTCTGCGCCAGCAGAAAAAGAAGATAAAGAAGACACGGAGAACCGCGCGCAAGACAACGATGACTCATCGCTCTTCTCCGGATTCCCCTTCCTTTTGGTGGGGCTTGGATTGCTAGTCTTGTTCGGTCTCGTTATCGCTCTGGTTGTCGTAATTAGAAGCCTGAACCGCTAACCGCTCTCCCGAAGAACGTCATTCACGGTAAATAGTGCCCCGAATCTTCAAGATTTCGGGGCTTATTTACGGTGACTGTCGTGACGTAGTACTCCACCCTGCAGGGCACCACCTCCGCTACTGAAGCGGAGCCATCGCGTGTCTTAAAGTGTGCGCAACCGACAACGCCGTAATGGCTGAGGTTTTGGGATTTACGGGACTGGGAGCAGATTCGCTAACCAGAGAGAACTTACCGGCAGAGCCTGATACCTCGATGTCATGACGTGTTCTAATCAGATTCGGAGAAGCAATGAGCTCAACCGATACGCGCTCAAGTGAACGCGCAAGTAACTCGTCATCGCTGGGGCCTTTGCCGCGAGTCGCCCAGGCAAGGGCGACGGAAACATTGACGTTGCCAGGGAATTTTGCAATCGCGTCACTAGGGCTGCCACTGAAAAGTAGAAACGGTTCTGTTGCGTTTTCTAGTTGCGCGCGCTCGTCATCATTCATCCAGCCTTGAATGAGGGCTTCGGCTTTCTTGGTCGTTCGAATCTTTACGGTGTCCACGGCATTCGACTCTGCAAGCGCTGCCCACAAATCAAATCCGCCGATCGCACCAGAGGTGACATGCACTTTTCCAGGCCCAGACAACAGTGTTTGGCGCGCATCAGGATCGGCCAAAGCGCCTACTGAAGTCAACACCAGATCCTTGCTACGTGTAATCACCGCCGGTCCGTGTTCTTTCGCCGCCGCAACGCCTGCGCATTCAACCACGATATCGTGGGCATCGATGAGCCTGGGAAGGTTGTCATCGTAAAGGGATACTCCCAAGGCGCCGCGTTCTCGGTGCGGGGCAGCATCACGAACAAATGCACTGACTTCGAATTCCGATGGGTCAAAGAGTGACACCAATTGACGCCCGATTGCGCCAAACCCAAGGAGCAATACTCGTGGAGCCGAAGCAGACATGACAATCCTCCATTACCTTGCGATTTATACGTGACCCCACTCTATCCACTTAGCTCTTGCCACAGGATTCCTAGACACAAACATCGTTCCGCAAATCGGGGTTCCGCCCCGCTAGTCGAAAACGAAGAAGTCCCACCAGCCATGTTGACTGGTGGGGTTCTGGAAGTTGGTAGCGGGGGCCGGATTCGAACCGACGACCTCTGGGTTCTCACCCTCAAGTTCGAGCCACCTGCAGTTATTACCCTTTTACCTGCTGATTAGAGAGGTATAAGCATACTGGGCCTTACTGCGCCTTACCGCGGATTACCGACTCTTAAGTCCCGTTTTGAGTCCCACTTTCTTCACCGAGATTCAAGGCTCCCCGCATAGCGTCGACATCAGTCCAATCCGTGTAGTTGCGCGCGTTCACGTCGACGTCATGCCCGAAGTAGGCTGCACGCACCTGGGCGGGCACCCCTCGCGCGATGGCCCGGTTATTGAGCACCGTGCGCCAGTCATGGGATCTCATTAAAGCGATGTGGTCGTCCTGGACCTGCGCGCCGACATCTTTAAACAGAGCCGCTGACGCTTTCACGGCGTTGTCGGTGCGCCAGTGCGCCTGCTTGTCTCCTGGCGAAGGGATCAGTGGGTCGGTCGTTCCTAGTCCGTCGAGCCGGTTTAACCAAAACTTTTCGACACGCTTGTCCAGGAACGGGATAGAACGGCCTCTGTGCGTTTTGGATTGATCAGATGTAATGCTGATCGCGATTTGCCCATTAGCGACTTTTACAGATTGTCTCGTCGCCGCCAGCGCCTCTGAGATGCGAAGTCCCGTCCCCGCTTGTAGTAGTGCCAGCGCGACCACGTTGTCATGTTTTGCGATGGAGCTTGCTCGTCTGTCCGTACCCGGTGGTAACGGTCTGGCCGTATCGCGTGCAATGAGATGGTCTACAACGGCGTCGTATTGTGCGTTCGTCAGGGCGTGACCACCTTGCGGTTTATTGCCCTTCTTGACCTCGCCGAGGTCGATACTGATTCCGCGTAACGGGTTGTGGTCGATAACGCCCTCGCGGATGAGTTGATCCAGAATATACTTGCTCACGACAGTACGGGCCTGCCGTGCGGATTCCGACCCGTTTGCGGTGGCGATGGCCTGCAATGCGCGTTCGAGAGTTCGGAATTTCACAGCCTCGCCAATGGCATGTTTTCCAAGCTGTGCTTCGGCCTGTTTCAATGCGAGCTCATACCGGGCGCGCGTGTTCGGCCGCAGCCGTGCCGCCTGGATGGCCGGCTTAGAAACGTCGGTAATGAACGCCGAGAAGTTCTTACTCTTATCCCAATTGGTCGACGTCGAGTTGAGCTTGCTGTCCCGCTTCTCGACGGCAATTCGCCGGAATTCCCCCTTTGTCCTTGCCCGGATTGTCGGGCGGTAAGTCGTTCCGTCCCATAGTCGGACGGTGATTTTCGCTTCGTATGGACCACGCGGCGGTAAAGCATCAACGACGCGATCGATGGAATCTTCCCCAGGGCTTAGTTTCGTTCTGGCGGCACGTATTTGCTTGCCGCCTGTTTGTGAGGGCCGTCTTTGACGGTGGCGAGTACGCCTGAATCTGCCCCGCAGATTCAGGGGGCCGACACCGGAGAAGCGTGACCCTTACAAACAGACTGTGGCCCTGGCTGCATCAGCAGTCGGGGCCACCCTGCCACAGTAAGCACGATAAGTAGGAGGTGGATATGCGAGACAGGTTCTCGACATATTCGCGTACAACCGTGCGCCTCGATAAGGATTTAGACCGATTTGTCGAGGAGGTCGCACGGGTCGTAGGGGTGCAAAAGGCCGTCGTGTTCCGGGAAGCTCTCTATGTCCTCGCGGAGGAGGAGAGCGTGCTGACGCAAAAGCGTTTGGCCCCGGACACGCTGCGCCGCCTGGACGAGATGAACGACCAACTGCGGCGGATTGGCGTCAATCTAAACCAGTTGGCTCGCCGCGCGAATATCGACGGCGTGGCCCCCGTGTCTGAGGCTGTAGAAAGCATTGGCTCCGAGGTTTCTTCTCTTCGCAAAGAGGTGAAGGACTTTGTCCACAATCAAGATTAACTACAGCCAGAATATCCGCGCGGCAACGGTCTACGCCGTCTATGGAACGGCAGACAATGCCCGCAAGGGTGAGGTGCGAGCCGATGTTTTATGCACGGTTCAACCTAACGCTGAATCGTTTTCTCCGGAGGCTACGGCTGGCCGTTGGTCGGGTGTGGACTTCATGGAAGCCAGTGTGGAAGAAATGGAGCGATATGCTCCGGCTCAGCGCACTGACGAAGCAATTATTTATATCCAATCGTGGGCTAAAGACGAGCTGGATAAGGATAACCCGGCCGATGTAGCTCGGGCTAATGCGGCTGGCTCAGAGCTGGCGATGCGGCTGACGCAGGGCACGGGAGTTCCGTTTACCGTGGCTACGCACACCGACAGTAAAAGCGGCTGTGTCCACAACCATATCGTCTTTGCCAACCACGATACGCAGACAAAGAAGGCTGTACCTCGGGATATGCGCAACTGGTACAAGCTGCGCAATATCAACGACGAGCTGATGCGCGATTTGGGGATGCGTGTCCTGGAGCGAGAGCCGGAAATATCGCTGCTTCCTGCTGAGCGCAGGGCACGCAAGGAGGGCAAGTCCACAGACTCGACGGGCCTGGGCGTGGATGAGCTGACCGCAGCCACGTGGGCTGATTTTGCCCGCAAGCGCATGAATGAGCTGTGCGCGGATAAACAGGTGGCAGATGCTGACGACCCACTGGCGAAGGCAGTAGAGATTGCTGGCAAATACAACCTGTCTCTAAAAGTGCAGCCCAACTCAAAAACCGAGGGTGAGTCGCTAACCGTGGCCCTGGTCGACGACGACGGCGAGGATGCCTACTTCACGAACACCACGAAGGCCGGACGTACTCGAAAGCGTAAAGCAGCTAAAGCTGGCTCAAAATTGGGCCGCAGCTACTCGCTAGAGGGTGTGACCGAACGCGTTAACGAGGCCCAATCAGCCCTTCTTGCGCGGCAGCTTGCAGCACTTCAAGCCAATTCAACCGATGACGACTTGGAGGCGAAATACGGCTCCAGCCTTCTCGATGACGAGGAGGAAGAAAACTATAACAACCAGGAGGTATTCAATCATGGTGTCAGTGACCGAGATGACGAAGCTAGCCCAAGCAGCGGCGAAAGGCAAGATGGACAGCGTCTTGAAGGTTCTCAGCCCACGCCTGGACAAGGCGGAGAAGGCTATCAAGACGCTGCAGGAGAAACTGAAGAGTCTGCCGGAGAATACAGGGGACATTCTCAGTTCTCTGCCCAGCGACTTCTCGACGAGGTTGACGCAAGCGGAAGCGAATTAAGGAACGTAAAAAGCAATCTCGCCGCAAACAAGAACTACGTGAGCAGCAGTCACTTCCAAGTAACGATGATGGAAGTGCAGCAGATGATCACCGGGCTGATAAGGAACATCGAGGATCTGCCCAACGGCCTGGAGGGGGTAAAAGGGTACCTAATCGAGATAAGCGAGCAGATGTCGCGTCTGACAAGGATGCAACAGCTGGTACTCAAAGCAGCCGAAAGCCCCATCCATCTCGACAAGGATTCCAGCCAAGCAGTAGCCCAGAGCCTGAACGCTCAGATGACTTCGAGCCTGACTTCTAGCCTGGAACCGCTGGTAGAAGTAGCTGTATCTGAGGCAATGTCGAAAGAGTCCGAAAGCCTGCACAAGGCAGCAGAAGCATCTAAGAAGGCTCGCAGCGCCCTGCTCCAGGAGAAGGAGTCCAACGAAAAGCTGCTGGAGAAGATACGTGCAGAGCGCAAAAAGTACAACGACGACATGGAAAAGTCGAACACGAACTTTATTAAGGCCTGCATGTCTGCCTCGTGGATTGCAGCCAGTGTTCTCTTCGTTGCTATCGCACTCGTTGCTGTCGGAGCCTTGGGGAACGGGCTGCTAAGTATGCTCGGCATACCCGACGGCGTGTCTGCCTTGTGGGGTCACGTCCAGGAGGCCAACGGCATCGGACCAACACTGGGCTGGTTGGCGTTAACACTTATCGTCATAGGGGTTCTTATAGCGCTTATGACCTGGATGTTGTCCCAGGCTGCGCCGGGTATTGCTCACTTAGTCGAGGAATACCGTCGCAATCACCCGAGGAAAGAAACGAACCACTAACTAGAACACGTGCACCGTAAAAAGTAAAAATCCCCACAACACAGCGTAGCGGTTAACCGCTACGCTTCTTTTATGCTCTTCCTATGCCCCAACTTTGCAACAGCACCAATAAACTGGCGCCCCGGTTATAAGTTGGGGCGCCAAGTCGATGTGCTCGAGTCGGGGGATGTTAGTGGCCGGTGCCAAGCCGGCCAGACAGGCGGTTCAGCCGGTCCTGACTGGGACCGTCGAGCCCGATAATGGACACGGTTTTGCCTCTGTCCTGGAACTTCTGCGTAATCGCGTCAAAGGTCGCGACCGTGGAGGCATCCCAGATCTCCGCCTCAGTGAGATCAATAGTGATATGACGGGCAGAATCGGTGTAATCAAAGCGATAAACCAGGTCATTGCTTGATGCCCAAAACAACTGGCCATGCACCCGGTAGGTACGAGTATCAATCTCGCCATCGCCGTCGCCGTCGATCTCGGAGACCTTTTCAATGGAAGCGATATGTGCCATCCGACGGGCGAACATGATCATCGCGGTGACCACACCCAACACCACACCAATGGCCAGGTTGCTGGTGGCTAGGGTCGCAATAATCGTCACGGCCATAACAATGGTCTCAGAGACCGGCATGAGTTTAAGGGTGCGTGGATGCACCGAGTGCCAGTCGATGGTGCCGACCGAGACCATGATCATGATTGCCACCAGCGCAGCCATCGGGATCATGCCAACGATGTCGCCCAGTGCCAGGACCAGGACCAGCAGGAACACACCGGCTAACAGGGTGGATAGGCGGGTACGTGCCCCGGATTCGCGGACGTTGATCATGGTTTGACCGATCATCGCGCAGCCACCCATGCCGCCGAAGAAACCGGAGGCAATATTAGCCACCCCCTGTCCCCAGGATTCACGAGTTTTATCGGAATGAGTGTCGGTGATGTCATCGACGAGCTTGGCGGTCATCAACGATTCCATGAGACCGACCACGGCCATGGCCAGGGCATAAGGCGCGATGATCTGCAGGGTCTCCAACGTCCACGGCACGTTCGGAATAAACAGGGACGGTAAGGTCTCCGGCATCTTGCCCATGTCCGAGACCGTCGGGACAGTCAAACCGGCGGCAATGACCAAACCGGTGAGCACGATAATCGTGACCAGCGGGGCGGGGATCACACTGGTGAGCTTGGGGAAGAAAATCATGATCACCACACCCAAGCCGACGAGTGGGTAGACTATCCAAGGCACATCAATGAGGTGTTCGAGTTGGGCGGTGAAAATCATAATGCCCAGTGCATTGACGAAACCCAGCATCACCGATCGGGGGATAAAACGCTGAAGTTTCGCCACACCGAGGGCGCCGAGCACGATTTGTAGGACACCGCCCAACAGGACGGTGGCGATGAAATAATCCATCCCGTAACCACGCGCCACAGGAGCAATGACTAGGGCAATAGCCCCGGTGGCGCCGGTGATCATTGCCGGGCGGCCACCGGTAAAGGCGATCGCAATGGCCATGACTACCGAGGAAAACAGACCCATGGCTGGGTCAACACCGGCAAGGATGGAAAAGGCAATGGCCTCAGGGATCAGCGCCAGGGATACCGCCAGTCCGGCCAGAATCTCTATACGGATACGGGCGGGGGAAGAAAATGCGTAACGGAAGGATGCGATGATCCCGGTAGGGGCATCAGCGCCGTCTGGACTCAGGAGGGGGCGGGGGGCCGCCGTGCTAGTTTCAGTCATAGATGTCCAATCTTTGAGGGGATAGGTAACTGGGCGAACGCCCGAAAGGAATCCAACCCTCTAGTAACTTTAGGTTTGGTGATGGTGGTCATGGTAGCGGGAGTTTTACTCAACCGCCAACCCAGGCACAGGAACCCGTGGGCAACATCACCGTGAAGGAGAACAGGCAATGCAAAACAGTAATTTCAAGATCGGCGAGGTCGTTGACCAGACGGGGTTGTCGATTCCCACCTTGCGTTATTATGACAACGTCGGCCTGATTACCCCATCGGGGCGTAGCCCTGGTGGGTTCAGGCTTTATAGTGAGGCTGATGTACGTCGTGTTTTGCTGGTGCGACGGATGAAACCGCTGGGGTTTACTCTGGATCAGATGCGGGAATTCCTGGAAGCTGCGGAGATTCTTCATAGTTCAGATGGCGGGCAGGACAGTGATACCGCACAGCAGGCACGGAGTAATGCCAAGGCCACCCTTGCCGACATTCGTGAGGAGACGCGCACCCGCTACGAAAAGCTACGCAAGCAAATTGCCTACGCTGAGGAATTCCTCGATCTGGTCAACACCCTGGCACCCTAAACTGCCCCATCCTTCGCAGGGAGAAAAAGACCATCGTATTGAATGCGCTCTGTCGAATCGCGTTCCAGATGAAGTGGACGAACGCCCGCGGCCTCTCCGGAGTGGATGGCGATAGTACAGAGGACTTCTGAAATCCGTGCAGACGACTCCTCAAAACGACACAGTCATCCAAGGTCACAAAATCGAAAATTGGCTTAAGGGACATTTCGTGTGGATAAA